>NZ_JAKNJD010000008.1:0-277234 GCF_022132345.1 Butyricimonas sp. DFI.6.44
GGGAAAATCTGTGTGTGAAAAATAACTTTCACACACAGATTTTCCACTTGAGCCGAAAGTAGTAATCGCAAAAATACAAGTAATCAAGGGAAAGGAAAATAAATTCATTGCACTCATTTCGCCACTGACCGAGCTGTCTAAAGCAGAACCGGGCAATCTGGTTTACAGTTTATATCAAGACACTTCGGAAAACAACCGGTTTATAGCATACGAGAAATATACCAATGAAGAAGCATTTAACTATCATTGCAGTACCGCTCATTTCCAAACCTTCGTAGAAAATGTAAAACCATTGCTTGCCGCAGAGATTGATATTCAAGTCTTTTAGAATAAAGAGGGACTGCCGTTTCCGGTCAGTCCCGCGCAGTAATGCGTGCATGTTATTCGTGTAGAGTAACACGCTTTTTACTATCTTAGGCAAGATGTAAAATCCTTTATTATTTCAACGAGCAATTATTATCTACCGTGATTCAAAAGCCGAAAAATGGGGGTACAGTAGTATCACACCTCGCGTTAACCTGCCCTTAACCTGCCCATAAGTTGGTCTTAAGTTGGTCTTAACCCGACAGGGCTATTTAATTACACCCGCTTACCCGTTAGCGTGCCACCTTTAGGCAGGTTTTACACGATTAGTTTTTCAATAACCGCTCTTGGATAATCTTCTCGTATCTCTCCGGTAAAGCACCTGTTTCTACAATCGGTTTACCCCCGACAGGGATAAAAAACAAGGTAGGAAGGGCTACCACGTTAAACTTACTGCACAATTCTTTTTCCTTGTCGGCGTTGACCTTCAAGAAAATGACTTGATCCTTGTATTTCTCCGCCATCTTTTCCAGCTCGGGAATCAGACGCATACAGGGACCACACCATGTCGCCCAGAAATCAATCACGACGGGCTTATCCCCCTTGAAGACAAATTCTTTGTCTTTCCGGTAGTCGTAGACCTGTTCGAGAAAATAATCCCGGGTGATCGGGGTCAGTTTCCCCGCTTCCACGGTAACAGTCGTTCCCTCCCGTGCGTCGTCCTTCACTTCCGCAAGGTCAAAAGATTGGAAATACACTTTCCGTTTCTGGTAATCGATGGAGATAATCCCTTCCCGCAAAATGCCCGTTCCCACCACGGAACGGGGTAATTCATTGTTAAGCACCACGGCAATAATGGAAAAACTGTTTTTCACGAAATCACACTTACCCGCGGTTTTCACGTCTGCCGTCATCACGGGTTTCCCGTAGCCGTTGTACAATGAAGTTTCAGTGCCGACCGAACCGCTCAATTTATCGAAATCCGAGGGAGTCAATGTCACCATACCCCCGTTCCAAGTATCGAAGACCAGAGAAAACGCCGTACCGTCGAGCGTCACGGGCAAAGCGACCGCCGAGCCGGGCAACACGTTCATATCCGCGCGATGATCCAACTTCATGTATGACGGGCGGTAAGGCACGGTGGTGGTAATCTTCCGGCGGCGACTGTCGATAGTCAGTACCACGTCACGGAACAATGCGCCGCCAACAATACCGGCAACTCCCAGTTCACGCAAATAAGGCTCGTCTTCCAACACGAAAGCGGCAACCTCGTTACCGAACACGTTGTTCCCGAACGCCATCGTACTGACGGAAACACTACCGGACACGGGCACTTTTTTGTACTGGAACGTATCGTAACGGAAATCCCCCTCGCTCGCGGGATCAATATTAAGCTTCTCCACGTATTCGGGGAGAATGGCGGTATGCCCCGCCAAATCCAGCACGAAGTCGGCAGTCACGCCGTTTACTATCATCTCGATGATCATCTTCCCGTCCGTTTCCCGGTAATCTTTTACTTCCGTCGCCGTGTTCTTTACTTGAGCCGACGTCAATAGCGGCAACAGCAGGACGTATGCCAATAGATATAATTTGTTCATTTCCTTCACGTGTTTAATCTTTAAATCACCATTTATTAATCTCTACCCTCTTTTCCTTCCCGTCTTTCAGAATCACGATATATGCGGTATCCCCCTCGATCGCATCCATCATCGCGTCTATTTCCAACTGGCTTTGCTTCACGCCCGAAAGGTCGTTCCCGTTGATATTGACCACCCGGTCACCCAATTCCAATTTACCTTTCGCGCTATCCCACAGGGTGGTTATCTCGAAATGCCCTTTCACGGGCAATATCCCGACCTCCCATATCCGCGGAGCCCCGCCCATGTCCCGGACGGTATCGTCATAAGGGAAGAAATAAAAACGGTCGCGCATATAGTCGATAATCACCTTGCCGTGTTGCAACATATCCACCCCGATGATGGACGTTCCCATGTTGATCGTGACGCTCCCGATACCCGTGAACTTCTTGCCGAGAAAATCCATCTCGCCGATACTTACCTTGTCGAGTTCTATCGGCTTGTCAAGATTCAGCCCCCCGATCCCAACGCTGCCGACACCAAAAGCGTGTCCCGCTTTCTCGTTTTTCACCCGGTCTTTCAGATCGGCATAATCCCCGGAAGAGAGCAAAAGGAAACCGGAAGCCCCCGTGTCGAACAACACCCGTTTGGTCACGCCCCCGAAATCGACATCAACAATAGAATGGTGTGCCTGTCCCGGGTATATGGCTGTTCCTTCCGTGATTTTCAACCCCAAGGGTCGATAGGGATAATTGATTATCATGATCCGGGCACGGGCATCAAAAGTGATTACCGATTCGGCGAAGGCGTCACCCCCGAGGATTCCCGCCACCCCTAAATCGGCAAAGAACCCGTTCGCCGGGAAGATCATGGTTTCCAGTTTTGCCAGCTTGTAATTCGGGCTCAACTCGATGTCACGCAATATCCCGGTTTCAAACGTCTGCCCCAAGCTATTGACATCGGACACGCTTCTCGCCGCACCGGTACTTGTCGCCCCCATGCCTACCGCTACATTCCGCACGGTTCCGGTCTGCCCGCCCGTGTCAATGATATATTTCACTCGGACACCGTTAACGGTCACCGGGATAATGATCTTGTCATGCACAAATTCGTAAGGGATCGTGTCACAAACACGGCGGGTTGCCTGTTGCGCCCGAACACCGGGTAAGGTAAACAAAACGACAAGAAATGCCCCTACTGATTTTATCTTCCACATACGTTATTATTTTCCTGCCTGTTCGGCTGCCACAATCGCTTGATAAGCATTCAGTATTCCCCCGGACAAGCATAGATCATCGAAAAGGAATAAATCCTGTGTTTGTTTTCCTCCCACCAGAATACCTTTTTCGACTTCAACTCCTTTCCGGGAAGTGACGTTATCCAATAAAATTTCCCGTATTTGCGCTCCTGTCAGATTCGGGTAATAGGCTTTTATCAAAGCCGCCACCCCGGCAACGGAAGCCGTTGCCAGCCCCACGCCGGAACCGGTCTGGTAAGTATCGCCCGTGTACGCGGCATACACGTTGATGCCGGGAGCGTACAAATCCAGCTCTTCCGCCCCGTAATTCGAATTCATGGACGGGTTACCATTTTTATCGGAAGCACTCACGACGATCAAATTCGTCAATTCTTTCGCGCCATCCATCCAACGATTCGGGTAAAATGTCACTTTTGCCAAATCATACGACAATTCCCACGCTGGAACGATGACCAGCACCCCTTTACTCTCGGCATAGCGTAAAGCCTCGCTCATCCATTTCTTTTGAGCCTCCGGGTACAAAGAGTTCTGTTGCGGCAGCACGATGATATCCGCTTTATGCTCCACGGCATACCGGATAGCTAACGCCATATCTTTCAAGTAAGGTTCACCGCCGCTTCCTGCCACGCGCAAAGTCATGATCTCCGCCTCGTCCATAATGCCGTCACCTCCCAAGCCGTTTCCCCGCTTGGCACCGATCACCCCTGCCTGCATCGTCGCGAATGCCGCATCGGAAGTCAGTAGCACGTTATTACCGTATTTGTTGTCTTTTATATTCAAGTAATCGTCACCCGTGATTTCTTCACGCTTGTCGTGACCGTTCTTTTTCAATTCCTGTTCATATTTTTCTTTTCCACTCTCCGTGACGCTCTCCACGAAATTCTTGTATATCACATCGTAATCATCGACCTTATATATTTGAAAGCCAAGAGCTATCATCGTGAAAGCGACATCTCTCAAAGAATCTTGAGGGGCTTTCGGGTCATAACACGTTTGAAATTCTTTCAAGGTTATCTTCTGACCGGGGAATTTCGCGTCCAGTTCTTTTTTAAACAAATCCCCGTATTCCCGAATAACATACCCGATCTGCCAACCGCCGTATGCCTTGGCAATTGAAGATTCCGACAACACGCTATTCTTGTAATAGGAGTATTCCGACAGATTCGCCGGCGCGGACACTTTCGTCCGCTTGCCATCTATAATTTTGAAGAATTCGCCGTTACTCGTGATATAATCCGCGTATTTGTCTTTCAATCTCAAAAATTCCCGATTTCCCTCGCTCGTGATGTTTTCCACGACCTTACCATCTTTACCGCCAAGGAAGTTCCAGCCGTTAATATCGTCAATCAACCCGTTTTTGTCGTTATCTTTCCCGTCCGCTTTTTCTCTCGGGTTTATCCAGATCGCCCGCTTCAAATCTTCATGCTCGACGTCGATTCCCGTCCCGACGAGAGCCACGACCGGTCGTTTCATTAATTTCTTTCCTTTCAGAAATTCATAAGCCTTGTTCACTTCCGCCCCGTACACCCCGTCCTCGCTGAAAGAACAATTATACCAATCCAAATCCGATTGTTGTTTCCGGGTTTGACTATCCTGCTTGATCAACTGTGCATTCGCCACGCTCACGCACGCGCTTAACACGAGTAATAATAAATACTTTTTCATCATTTACAGTTATAATATTATACAATACGAAACCTTATTATCCAGTGATTGCCGATTCAATGATTCCGTGATTATATAATCATGAAATCACAGAATTTATAAATCCAGAATTATTCCCGTCTGGCTTTTAAGATCGCCTTTTTCACCTGCTCTCCCCGCAAGCCTCGTTCCACGATACGCCCCTCCTTATCAATTAACACGATAAAAGGAATACTGTAAAAACCATAGGCTTGCTGTATCGTGTTCGGCTTATCGCCCGCCGTGAATCCTTCCTTGTTCCAAAGCATGACCCAAGGCAGATTTTCTTCTTCCAACATTTTCCGCCAATCCTTTTCCCGCTTATCCAACGACACGCTGATGAACTCCAAATCATCCCCTTTCAATTCATTATAAATCGGCAGTAAACTTTTCATCTCTTGCCTGCAAGGTCCACACCAAGACGCCCAAAAATCAACCAGCACGAGTTTCCCCCTGAAATCGCTCAAGCTAACCTCCTTCCCGTCAGAATCAACATAAGTGAAATTATACGCCTCGGCACCAATCGCCCATTTTTTCAAACTATCCACACGTTGCCGCAACCATTGACCGGAATAAGACGCTTTCGCGTCTTCGGGCATACACTCCCACAATATTTTATTCGGTTCATAAACTTGAATATTTGCCAGATAAGCCAACGCGCTGTACATCGAACCGTTCAGTTTCTCTTTTATGCCCGGGAATGTTGCGCCCGCCTTATCGCTTTTCTCTTTGGGCAACCAGTTCAGAATCTCGTAATATTCATCAATACCAGCGAAATCAATGGAACTGTTTGAAATATTCTTACTGTCATAGAATCCCTTCACGGTAATCTCCCTGTTGGTTAAATAAACCGGTTGCGTTGTTTTTCCCAAACGTAAAATATACACGTCCGGGGTAATTTCCTTGGGACCCATTGAAAACACTTGATCTTTATTGATTTCCGCACTCAGGATTACTTCTCCCGTTATCGTTTCTATTTTTATCGTCGTCGGTTCCAACACCCTCAATTTCCCGGATACTTTCAGTCCGGATTGGGCAAAAGCCGACACGTTCGTTACTAATAGTAACAAAACAGTCCATTTCAATTTCAACATGGTGTCTTTATTAAATTAATCCCGGAAAAGGAGTTGCCCGAAAAGCCTCTTCGCCCGATATGACACGTCAAGACTTTTCGAACAACCCATTTTATTTATTGCGCTACTTCCGGTCCCTCGGCAATAGCTTCAAGGTCAACATTGTAATTCTCTTTCACGTAGTCCACAACTTGTTGACGGGTTTCCGCCAGCACGGGGAACTTCGCGGCAAATTGAGTATCAAACTGTTCCTTCGTGTAAAATAAACACATATGGATATAGCATATAAAACACTCCCGCGGATTCATGTCATTAATACTCGTCAAAGCACTTAAACGAAAACCGATAAATCCCATCTTTCCGGGAAAACCTCTCTTCATGTAATAATTCGGATCGTCTTCATTGACAGAACCTGTCACAACGGGAGTCTTATAGTCAAAGTTTCTCCCGAAACCGTTAGGCATCACTATATTACCTCTCTCGACAGCATTCCGAAGAATGATCTGCATAAATTCACCCCTGTACAATCTGAATCTATCGGCAGTCGAAGGCGGTGCAACCTCTCCCACGGGGTTTCCCATTACTTCTTGCACGTACCCCCAGCCAAATGCCCAGTAGTCCAACCCGGAAACACTTAAATTCGGGGTTGACTTCGTGACATATCCCGGCATCAACTCCATGCGAAGAGCCAGATCATACGCCATATACAAGTATGGCGGCATAGCCTGCTGGATGACATCCCGGTTGAGGTAAGCGAATATATGGTTTTTCACGAAATCGACAGCGGCAGCTTCTTGCCCTTCCTGCACATCCTGTCCTTCATAATGTGCCTGCGCACCCCCGCCTCCGCCTGTCCATGAACGATCGAAATCATCCACGGTGAAATTTTTATAAATCACGTAAATCCCGAAATCGTCATATATCTTCTGAATATCTTTATCCCAACTCTCGTCTCCCTGCGGGAATTCAAAACGGGATTCAATAACCCGGTCACCGGGAGTCAGGCTGTCTTCATCGTAACATGAAGATAATAGTGCCACTCCCATTATTCCGTATAGTAATTTCTTTAGAATCATAGTATTCATCTTTATTATAAATTATCTAGGATTTGCCAATTTGTTCTGCTCCAATTTCCGGTTTTGCTCGATCACCGCTTGCGGGACCGGTAAGGTGTACGAGGGATCATTCTTCTCCAAGGTGTACTGTTTCACGAGTACCCCGTTATCCCACCATTCGCGAGAGAAAGAAGGCATCCCGTAACGACGCAGGTCAAACCAGCGATGTCCCTCGAAACACAACTCCAAACGACGCTCCCGACGAATCTGCTCGACTAGCTCGTCCCCCGTCAGTCTACTTTCGTCCTGATAGTTAGCGATACGGTTGCGTCTTAACTCGTTCAATGCGGACAAGGCTGTCGCCTCATCGTTGTCCATAGCGGCAGCTTCCGCCAGATTCAGATAAGCCTCCGCCACCCGGAATGCCATACCGAAGACGTTTTCACCGATAGGCTCATGCATATAGTTGAACTTCATCTTACCATACGGCAAGTAACGGCTCTGATCCGCGTATTCCTTCACGATATAACGGTCTTTTCTCAAATCACCTTGCCCGAAACCGTTCAACAGACCTCCGGAGGCATTGAATTTCTTTCTTGTTATAGCTTCCGTACCATTCGTCTGACTTATATAAACAGAGGTGTATGTCAGAATATCATTCGTACTGCCAAAGTTCCAAATCACCTCGGGCGAATCCATCGTGAGGAAATTATAATAGGGCTCCTGAGCAGTCGGGGCTTTCAAGGTGTTCAAATTCAACAACCCGAAATTCCAATCATTAATTACCTTACCTGCGTAAGTAGCGGCATCTTTCCAGTTTTCCATGTACAGGTAAACCCGCGATTTCAATAATTGCACCATAGGCAGACTCGTTCTGTAATCCCGTCTGAAACGCACTTCTTCCGGCAAAGCCTCGTAAAAAGCCTCCGCCTTATCCAAATCATCAAGAATCAAATTATAAACTTCTTCCACCGTGTTTCGGGGTAACTCCATGGCCTCCATGGCACTGGTCGTTTTCAGAGGAACGCCCAAAGCTTTTTTATTGTAGTTATACGGCTCTCCCCAAAGGTTCACCAACTGGAAATAGTAGAAAGCACGCAAAGCATGCGCTTGAGCCCGAACAACAGCCTTTTCGTCAGCGGAACCGGTCACGTCGTCCAAGTAGTCCAAGGCGGCATTCGCCCCGCGTATCCGAATATATAATCCCTTCCATGAATTATTATTGTAAAAAACTCCCATGTTATCCATCGTGACGAACATGTCCGGTTGCCACGAATACAACGCGTGATAAGCGGTAAAACTCATCGCACTGTTCGCGTTGGCAGTTCCGGCAAAATCGGAACAAGTGAGATCGTCATCAAACAGCGGCAACATGGCAAATACAGCCTGACCGTCTACCGATCTCGGGTAAGCCTCTCCCAGCAACATCTCGTTCAACGATGTCGCAGTTTTCGGTACAAACTCCGTTTGTGAACTCGGCTCAAGGAAACTGCTGCAAGACGAGCTTCCTAATAAAACCAGCATAAAGAATATAATATTTTTTCTCATCATCTTATCTATTAAAATCCGACATTAATTCCAAATGAATACATCTTCGGCATGACACTATCACCCAACTCGGGATCAAACCCGTTGAAGCGTTTGCTCGCAATCACGAAGAGATTGTTCACGCTCGCATCCAATGACAAACTCTTCAAACCGATACGCTGGCACATTGCCGGAGTCATATTCCAACTCAACGATAACTGACGGCAACGGAAGAATGAAGCATCCACCACCCGCGCGTCGGATTGATTCCATGCCTCGATCCAAGTCGGATTCGTGCCGTCCGGTGTTTGCAGGGTATTAATGGCAGAAGTCACCAATGCCGGAATATTCGTGTGTTTCTCGTCGCCCGGTTTTTTCCAGCGTTTCAGCAAGTCACGGCTCAGGTTTATATCCGGCTCCGGGATTCTGACAGAATAAGGGAAATTCGCGTAAGGCGAGAGTAAACGTTTCTTCCCTCCCACCAGCAAGGCGAAACTGGAAGACAAGTTAAACGATTTATAGCGCAAACCCAAGTTGATACCACCCGTGAACGTCGGTTCACTTGTACCGGAATACACGAGGAACGACGTCGGATCAATGTCCGGATCCGCCCCACCCTCTGGGATGTCCAACAAGTTAAACAAAGGACGTCCGTTCTCCTCGCTCAACCCGGCAAACGAATACGACCAGAAACCGCCCAACGGGTAACCTTTTTTCAATATCTGAGTTCCCGAACCGCCCAAGAACTGACCTAACTTGGCTTGAATTTCTGACTTCCCGGTTTCGTTCCAGTTCTTCGACGAGTTCAACGAAACACTCAATGCCCAATCATCCGTCCTTACCGGGGTAAAACGAACGGTAAATTCCAATCCGCGGTTATGCACGATACCACCATTCAGATTCGTGGTTGAAGTTCCGTATTCAAAAGGCAACTCGTTAGAAACAATCGCATTTGTCCGCTTCGTGTAATAATCAATCTCGAAACTGACCATCCTGAACAGTTCAAAATCGACACCGATATCCCAAGTTTTGGTACGTTCCCATGAAAGATTCGGGTTCGGGATAGAAGATATGGTCGAGTAATATTGATTATATATACTAGCCACACCCATCTGTTTCAACAACAAATCCGGGCTTAAATTGGTCAAGGCATTCCCTTGAATACCATAAGTCACGTCGATATTCAACGTTGAAAGCCAAGGCAAATATTCCTTCATGAAATTCTCCTCGGCGGCGTGCCACGACAAACCGAACGAATAAGTAGGATCGAAACGGTTGTTTTTATCCTGCGCAAAACGGTTGGAAGCATCATTACGAACCGTCACGTTAGCGACATAGCGATTCCTGAACGTGTAGGCGAACGTCCCGAAGAAAGACACGAAATTATCCGTTTTCAACTCTTTTTTCCACCTTCCCTTGTAGATATTATCCAAGATACCCCAACCGGTAGAGGCACCGGAAATAGGCTCAAGGTCTTCTATCGGGGTAGGCTGCACGAGGGCGCCCCCGCGATCCGGGGAATAACCATACACGGTATTGGAATTATTCGATGTCCGGGTGGAACGGATTTCCATCGCGAGCATCACGTTCAGACGATTGTCCGGGTTGAAGGCCTTCGATACGATCAACTTGTTTTGTATATTGTATCCGCTTTGCAAAGCGTCCGAGGTAAATAACTCACCCCCGAAAGGCAATATCGCGGCTTTAAATTCCCGGCTATCCGGATCCACGGAGTTAAAGTCATATCCCCGGTAATCGGAAGCGATCCCGAAAGTTCTCTCCGTGCGGTAAGATTCGTTGTTCTTGTTATCCCGCGTGTATCCTCCCGTAAATTGATATTTCAACCAATCCGTGATATCCCAGCTAAAGTCCAATGCTGCGTTAAAACGGCTGGTTTCTACCGAGGAACCGCTATTATCACGCTCGTTGATAAAGTTATATCCCAAATCCGTCAAGGTATTGTTAAGCGAATAGGAAGCACTTTTCCGGTAGAATAGCAAATCCCCGTTTTCGTCATAAGCCGGCAAGGCTCTTGAAGTCGTGGTAGCGTAAGACATCGGATTTACATCTCGTCCGAAACCTTTCGTTTTGGAAGTCACCGCATTGAACGTGGTGTACAATCGGACATTCTCGCGAAGCCGCATATCTACCGCCACACGACCGGTTAATTTCTCGTCCGAGTTCCCGATTTCCTGCCCTTCGGCGTTACTGTAACCCGCGGAAACATTGTATGTTACTTTCTCCGTTCCTCCCGACACGCTCACGTTGTGATTGTGGCTCACGGCAGAGTGTGTCAATAATTTGAACCAATCGGTATTCATCGTTTCCAATTGCCCTTTACGGTCAAAATACTCGTCTTGCGACAGTTCGCCCGCGAGGTACATTTTCATGATACCCTCGTAGGTATGATACTGCTTGATAGGCTCCTTCAAATATATCGCCTTGTTCGCAAAAGCATCTTCCGAGAACTGCACTCTTTCCTTGGAATTCATCAAGTTGAACATCCCGTAATTCGGCCTCGTATTCACGGTCATGTTGCCTGAATAATTAATCGTCATACGATCTGTTTTACCTTTTTTCGTCGTCACCACGATAACACCGTTAGATGCCCTCGAACCGTAAACAGCCGTGGCGGAAGCATCTTTCAACACGGTAATAGTTTCGATATCCCGCGGGTTCAACCATGAAATCTGACTACCGAGGATATTGGACAAATCCTGCGTCATATACGTGGTAGCGTTCATCTTGATAGGATCTTCTTGGATGATACCATCCACCACCCATAACGGGTCTTGGTTACCCAGAATAGTCGATGTACCCCGTATCTTGATCTTGGGACTTGCCCCGACGCGGGAACTTGTGTTAATCACCATCAATCCGGCCACTTGTCCCTGCAACATCTGGTCTATCGAAGAATAGGCAGGCATCATGATATCCGAAGCCTTCACCGTGGTGTACGACCCCACCATATCTCTCCGGTTGATAGACTGGTAACCCGTCACGACCACCTCGTCCATCTCTTGGGCATCTTCTTCCAATACCACGTTCAACTCTTTCTGCCCGTTCCATTTCACGTCTTTCGTCTTCATCCCGATAAAAGAGAATACAAGCGTCAGACTATCTTTTTGTACCGTCGTGAAGGTAAACTCCCCGTTTATCCCGGTTGCCACGCCCGTGCTAGTACCTTTCTCGATAATGGTCACGCCGGGTAACAGTTCTCCTTTCGAATCTCTTACCGTTCCCTTGATGATGACCATCTTCTTCTTATCTTCATCCTCACGCTTGATAATCACGGCGTTTCCCGAAATCTCGTAAACCAGCCCCGTGCCGCTCAAACATTGATTCAATATCTCGTTTACCGTTTTGTCAGTCACGTCAATGGTCAACTTGTTCACCTTCGCGATGTCCCGAGTCCCGTACATGAACACGAAATCGGTCTGCTTCTGAATCTCCCAGATCACTTGTTCCAGTGATACATCTTCCATTTTCAGCGTCAAGCCGTTACCCTGCGAGTACACCGCAGCGGATAACTGGAAACTGCTGATTAAAATCAATACAAGTTTCAATTTCATTACAAATAAAATTTTTTTCCATTTTCTTCGTCCGAAGAAAACGGTTTCTTGTTTTTTTTTCATAATTTTGAATGATTAAAAGTGTAACAAACTTTAATTTAACAAGATGCGTTTCGTGTATCCAGCACAGAACGCATCTTTTCTTCTATTCCGTACTTGATATATACAACATATCGTCTACTTGTGTAATATTTACTAATCCTGTTTTCCGCAACATCTCGATGATAGGATTCATGTTATCGTACCGTTCCAGCCGCGCACCAATCCGTACCTGCTTCGCCCGGTCGTCAACAAACCGATACTTGAACCCGTACCAGCGGGATAAATAAGACAGCATCTCATCCAACGTCTCGTTCTTGAAAATAAATTTCCCGGTATGCCACGCCGTGTAGAGAGAAACATCCACGTCCTTGATCTCCATCTTTCCCGTTTCCTTGATGTATACTGCCTGTTCACCGGGTTTTATCTCCTTGCTTTCCTTTCCGTCCGACACGGCGACTTTGCCCGATACCAGAGTCGTCGCTATATTATTCTCGCCACTGTAAGAGCGCACGTTAAAGGATGTACCCAGAACCGCAATCTCCACGGTTCCCGTCTTCACGATAAAGGGATGAGCCTCGTCCTTTTTCACCTCAAAATAAGCCTCCCCATCCAACTCCACCGCTCGCTGTTTATCCGTGAACCGTGTCGGGAATCTCAATTTCGTTTCCGCGTTCAGGAACACTCTCGTTCCGTCCGACAACGTCAACATATATTCCATTCCCGTGAGTGTCTGTACCGTGTTTATCACCTCTCGCGCGTTTTCAGTCACTTTAGCCGAATAATCTATTCCCGCGGAATCCGTCACGATTCTTGTTCCGTCCACTTCCTGCAACTCCATCGTCCGGTCTTTCATCACATCCACGGTACTCCCGTCAGCCAGAGTCAGTCTGGCGCCCGTCGTTCCTGCCGCGATCCGGTACATGGCAGGCATTTTCTGTTGTTCTTTCTCCCCCGTGCCATTCCACCAGAAATAGGTACCGACAGCAAGCACCACCGCTGCCGCAGCACTTGCCATCCATCTCCGGAGAGCAATCTTTCTCGCTTTTGTCCCTAATTTTTTATCTATTTTATTCCACGCCTCCTCCACTTGGAATTTCGACAGCGCCTCCCGGTTCCCCTCGAATCTCTCCACGTCCAACAACCGATCGGCAAAAGCCTTGCGCCTATCATTCCCCTCTACCCACGCCTCGAAATCCCGTTCATCCTGTTCGTCTCGCGAACCGGTAAACAGAGCGGCTAATGTCTCGGCTATTTTAAAATGTTTCTTTGTTAATCCCATAGTTACTTTTTATCTCTTTCACGTTAGTATAACAATCTCGTTTCAAAACAGGGGTAGTCCGGGAATTGAAAATTGAGAATTAAAAATTGAAAACTATCATTACATCTCTATATTTCAATGTGTTATTGCAGTATTTTTTCTAAACTTTTTTTCTCGATATCGTTATCCGGCGTAACATGGAATACGATCCATGTATCATACCAACAGTAAAAGATAAAAATGCTCTTTCAACTGTTCCCGCAATTTACGGTAAGCGGTTTTCTTCAGCGCGTGCACCGTACCTTCGGCGATACCCATCTCGACGGCTATCCGGGGATTCTTCATTCCTTCCATCGCGTATTTAATAATCGTACGCATTTGTTGGGGCAGAGCATCAACTGCCTCCTGTACCAACCTGTAAGTTTCCTGTTCTATTACTTCCTCGTGAAAATACTCCTCCGATTCCAAGTTAGCCTCATTCACGTATGCCCGGTTTACTTGTTCCCGTTTCAAGTAATTCAGACACCGGTTACGAGCCACCATATAAAGAAAACCTTTCACTTTATATATATCCTCGAAATCTTTCCGTTTTTCCCAATAACTCAGCAAGGCTTCCTGCGCGATGTCTTTGCATTGCTCGTCGTCCTTCACGTATTTGGATGCAAACACGCATAAGATAGGGTAATAGTCCTCGAAGAACTCTTTGAAAGAGTTCTTGTTACCTCCTCTTATATCTGCTACAATATCCTGCATATTGCACTTGCTCTAGACCTTATCCAATTCCATGCGACTCGCGTTGAGTTGTTTTATCCAATAGACAAAAATACGTAATATATTTCAGATACAAAATAAACATTTTCTTTTACGCCTTCCTATTTTCGACATATTTACCTCTCGCCATCTTTATTATAACACTAATATACAATATATTATCAATCACACAACGACATTTTCCTCTCCTAGGGATTACCCCGACCTTTTCGAAATTATAAAAACAAAAAGCCGGAAAAGACCGTCCAGAGAGGCAAGTACGCACATCTGTTTCAGTAATCGAAAATATTTGGATTATTCCGGGAAGTAGAAACATAAAACAAGATTGAGGCTGCTGAACAACCTCAATCCCATAAAACTATCACTCCAAACCTTTTCTTCACAACAACGTTTCAATTTTATCACGTAGCATATTCCGACGAAGCCCTTTTGCCACAATTTTGCCCTCTTTATCAATAACCACGATAAACGGGATGGCACGAATCCCCAACATCTTCACGAGTCCTGTCTTTTTAAATCCTTGTGGATTATGCAAACTAATCCAAGGAATCTGCTCTTCCTGACAGGCTTTTTGCCAAGCATCAAGTGAATTATCCAAGGAGATACTGACAATTTCACCCCCTTTATCCCTCCAATCCGGGTAAAATCTTTTCAAACTTGCCATCTCTTCCCGACACGGGGCACACCAAGATGCCCAAAAATCAATAACGGTCACCCGACCCGTCCAAGAAGAGATAACAACAGTATCACCAGCTTCATTTATCCCTGTCACCCGGGGAAAGGATTTACCGACCGCCGATTCCGAAATATCCTCCAACGCTTTTCTCATTCGTTGCCCTTGCGCCGTTTCCTGCATCATCGGGGATAAAGCCCTGTACATTTCTATTCCGATTTCATAATGAAATTTTCGTTCTTTATCAGCTAAATACACAGAATAAACATTATCGGGATGTTTTTGGATAAAACGTAATGCCAGTTTCAGGCGTAACGAATCGTGTTTCATACTTTCTGTCATCATTTCATCCAATAATACTTGATCTTTGGCTTCCATGATCTTGAAATAATTATATTTCTCGTACACTTCCATCAACTTGGATTCATATTCTTCATATAAAATCCGTTCAAATTCCAGACGTAATTCATTTGCAGGAGAGCCTGTCAAACTATCCGCGGAAAGATGTTCGTAATCCGAAACCAACTCCATTTTCTTACCATCCAACAACAAGAATAATTTCTTATCCCCTATCTGCAAGCAAAAGTTACCCGGTTCCGCAGCCTCTCCTTTCAACTTGAATTTTCCCTGTTTCAATTCGCCTGTCGCACTCGTTGTCATTTCCGGTGTAAATAACACCACTTGCCCTGTATCTTTCCCCGCGATATTACCGGAAAGGTAAAAACGGTACCCCTCGGGAGGGGTACACTTCAAAAATAAAACAATAAATATAATCCATATCAAAATTCGTACTTGCATCACGCTATCACTTTAATAATCGGTTCAACGTAAACAAAAGAGACTGGTAATGACGTTTCGCATCACCTGTTGAAGAAGGTAATGTTTCCTCCAATAATTGTTTTACTCTCAACGCCATATCATAAATATAGACCTTTGAATTATCTATTACCTGCCAATTCACTTCATGCTGCCAGCCATAACCATTCCCGAAGCTGTTTAAAGATAACTCCTTCTTTAAATTCAAATCTACAGATTCCGTTTCCAATCTCTCGAACTTTCCGATATACTTTTCAATCATTTCGTTTTCGTCCAATCCATAAGCAATCAGATCATCCGGTGAAGGAGCATAAGCATTTTGACTTGAAGCCAAACTGAAAAGTCCTTTCTCTTTCTTCTCCTGCAAAGTTTCACTTAACAAATCAAGCGCCGTCGTTTGTAAAATCTTATCACCTTCCGTCAAAGCCCTGCCTGTAAGAATATTTTCAAACACTCCTTTATAATAATCATCAAAGAACTCTTCCACCGTATAAGGCTCTTCTTTAGCAACATGAGCGGACAGAATCACACCTTCATAACTCTTTTTTAAAACTTCCGCTATCCGTTTACGAACAACAATACTGGAATTGACTTTCAACGGAAGTTTCTTTTTCAACGTTTCGTTATCCAGCCAATCACAAGTACGGAATTGATTCATCACCCAAGCCAACGAAGCCTTTTGCACCTCCCGGGGTACAGATTGGTAAATATTTCCCGGTGTCCCCTCTTTCACTGAAGTCAAGTAAATACCTCCGATATTATAAAGTACATTACGGATATAACGATAATATTGTCCCGTCAACTCCGAATACAAATCAGCTTTCTGTTTCCCGTTCTCGTCATCCACGATCCATTCATCCATATTCTTCAAGATATACTGCAAATTCTTAACGCCATAATCACCTGCTTTTACAGGATCGTCCCCCAAATCTTCCTCGAGGGCACTCGGGTCATAACGACTGTATATTTGCTGCCGCCCGTAACGATACCTAGGATCTCCGGCTTTCTCGTCCACCCATTTTTCTAAAATCTTACTTTCCTCCTCGGCGTCTTTCGCTTTTGGAAAATACTGGTAAGCCCACTTGATTAAAAATTCATCATATACCCCCAAATCCGGCGGAGTCAACTTCACCCCTTTATCTCCCGGTTGGGCAACATAATTAAATCGGGCATAATCCATGATGGAAGGCGTCGTCCCATACTTTTTCGTGAAAGAAGCCGAACGTAACGAATCCACCGGATAAGCGGCGGATGCCGCCATATTGTGCATAAATCCCAGTGAATGACCTACCTCATGAGCCACCACATAAGCTATCGACTCGGCAATAATCTTATCCGGCATCTTCTTGGTTCGCACGCTAGGATCGAGTTGTGCGGTCTGAACAAAACGCCAACCATTGATAACCTTCACTACATCATTATAGATCAATACGGTAGCAGCTATAATCTCACCCGTGGAAGGATCCATAAAAGAAAGCCCCATCGCATTTTCCGTGGAAGACGGGATATAGCGGATACAAGAATATTTCAAATTATCAGGATCGAACGACGCATCATTCTTCGGGTAATCCTTCACTTGAATAACATTTTTAAAACCGATTTTTTCAAAAGCCTTATTCCAACGTAAAGTCCCTTCTTTTATCGGTTTTTTCCATGCTTCCGGGAATGCATCATCCAAATAAAACACGATAGGTTTCACAGGCTCTACCAATTGACCTTTCGCGTATGCTTTCACGTCTTTCGGTTCTACCCTCCAGCGATGAGCCACGGAATAACTTTGTAATTGATCTTCCTCGGTCGATACATTCAATTTATTGTACAAGAATATTCCCACCCGGGAATCGCTAAATCGGGGGCGCATCTTTTCTTCCGGCAAGAGCATTAACGAGCGGGCAGCGACAACCGTAACATCATTCCGATAAACAGTAAACATGAAATATTTTAATGAAACGGAAAAAGACATCGTCGTCCTAATCGTCAAATTATCGTCAAAAGACTTCATTTCAGACACAAATGGTTCACTATTTCCCATTCTGGAAGAAACGGAATATTGTCCGACCTGTTCTGGCAGAATCGGCAACATTTCATTTTCCTTCAAAAACATACCGGAAACATCAAAAACTACGGCAGTACTATCCGGGTTATAAGCCAATATCTTGTAGGATGCAACTATCGGATCCAGATTATTCCGGGCTACAGCTTTTTTCATCGCTTCCTCCCGTTGCGTGCAGGTCGTTGTAGAATTAACTTTCCGCAAGCAAATCAATGTATCATCTTTCGTGAATTTAACATGATTCGTACTTTTCACCCCGATTTCACACACGAAATTATTGCTCGCGGCAGCCGGTGATGAAGCAAGTAACATTTCTCTCTTTAAATATTTCAACGGAAATTCAAAATAAACTTTGTCCTCTATTTTGTGAATCGTGATAAACGTACTTTTCACACTCTTACAAGACTTATCTTGAAACAATTTCTCGTAAGCCGTCGGCTTTTTCACTTCATCCTTTTTTTCCTTTACCGTATCCGCTTTGACAACGGTTTCAACCTTTTTACTTTGCAGCGCGGCTTGTACTTCCCGATAAAAAGGAAATACCAACAATAATACCGCACTTACCATTTTCCACTTTTTCATAACATACTTTTATTTATTACATACAAAACCTACTCCCTCCACTTCCCCCTTAAGGAAAGCACAGGATACAAGGAACAATTTTCCGGACTCTACTTCCGTTTATATCAAGGAAGAAGCAGAAGGAGTAGTATATTCAGACATCACTATTTCAATTTCAAACCGGAAAGAGCTTCCAGATCAATACCGTAAATACGCTTCATCTCGTCGACTAGGATTCCGCATTTTTTCTTAATCATACCTTTGGAATCAACACCCCAATCATCCGGACTCGCGAACCAGAAATAATCAAACATAAACTGGTCTTCCGTGAAAATCAACTCGATGAAACCCAACATATCCTCCTTGGCTCCAATACCGGAACTCCATTTCACGATACCCCAGTCCTCGGCATTCTTGGACGTCACTTTAGAGTAATCCACTTCCGCATAAAAAGCTTCCGGCACGTCCATCTTCTGATAATCGATACAATATGAAATATAAGCAAAATTCAACATCGCCTTGTATTTCTTCTTCTGGGATGAACTCGTAATCAAGTTAATACTCTCGTTCACGTTCCCGATACAAATATTATCAACCGTGTACGTGTAATCGACCAAAGCACCTTCATCCGTCAGACTTTTCTTCCGCAAAACAGTATCCGCCAGTAAAATCTTTTTCGGCAAAGTTGCTTTTAATGTCTCGGGGGAGTACAACCCCAGCCATTCGGAAAATAGCAAACTAACCGCCTTTTCCAGATACTCCTCTTTCGGGAGAGTCACTTTCAACGGGTACGCGTTATTGGGATACAAACTTGTCACGTTCCAAACAGCATCAATCAGATCGTAACGATACAACAAAAAAGTACCCGTCGACTGATAAAAATCCACAATCTGGTCATCAAACTCATGTTCGCCTTGCGGCACACTGTATTTTTCCTCGAGTCCCTCCGCGTCAATCTTATCGTCCTCATAACTACACCCGCACAACAAAAAACACAAGGACAAGATTCCTAATCCGATAATTATAGTTATTCTATTCATATCTTTCATTTTAATTCGATTTATAACGGCATTCTTTGAGGTTCCGAGGCTCCCGGATTCTGTTCCAATTTTCCGTTCCGGTCAATGGCTTCGGAAGGAATAGAAAGTACATACATCGGATCACCCTCTCTCAACACGTAAGTTTCATTCTGTTGTTCATTCAACTGCCAGATTTTCTTTATTTCAGGCATACCGAAACGTCGCAAGTCAAACCAACGCTGTCCCTCGAAGCAAAGTTCGCGTTGACGCTCTTCACGATAAATTTTCAACAAATCATCAGCTTCCTGCATCGGAATTTCATCCAGAACTTCACCGTCTCCCGGAAATATTCGCTTAGCCCGCAAGGCATTCAATAAATCCAATCCCTCTTGCCCGGCTTGTGCATCCCCAGTTTTCTTGTATTTCTGCAGTAAAGCCTCACACCCGTTCAGCCAAGCCTCGGCAACCCGGAATGCCTGACCGAAAGTGACGGACTTAGCCGCCCACTTATCCACCTTCTGACCAACCACCTCGCCTGTTATCCAATCCGTAATATCCGAAAAATAATATTCCAAACGGCAATCTTTTGCCGGAGCCGTTTGTTCAAATAACTTCATCAACTCGTTGGAAGGACAGTAGCTATCCGTAGCAGAACCACCCACATTATACCAGTTCTGTTTAGCCCCGTACATCCAGATAATCTCTTTATTTCCATTCTCCAGAACCTTCAATGTTGGTAACTCACCCGTTAAGTCTACCAAATCCTTACGCTCCATCACGTAACGGGAATGCATCAAAGCTGCATCCCAATTTTCCATGTACAAATAAACACGGGAAGCAAGCAAATGAGCGGACAACGCGTTCAAACGGTAAACAGCAGATTCCCTTCCTCTCATTTCCAACAAACGGATACCTTCATTCAAGTCCGACAAAATTTGCCTGTACACTTCGGATACCGTATTCCTCGGCGAACCGGTTTCTACAATATCCGGACTCAAGACAATCGGTACTCCCGGATTCGTCAACGAATCTTTATTGCTGTAAGGCAGTGCGTAATAATTCACCAACTGGAAATAATAGAAAGCCCTTAACACAAGAGCTTCACCTTTTAAACGCTCCTTGTCCTCGTCCGTCCCGATTGAGCCATCCGCGTATTTCAAAGCAATATTACATCCCAGTACCCGTTTATAATAATTCTCCCAACAATTCATCCCGCCAGTCATGCCATATCCGCCTTGTTCTTCCGCATCCAAAGCAATTTCATAAGCCAACGGTTGCCAAGTGTAAAAATTCTGGTATAGCAAAGCCTCATCCGATCTGCCGGAAGAATACAAACTGGTATACTCATCACTCAAATAGGAACAAACCACATCCATGGCTCTTCCCTCTGCCGGATACCCTTCCCCCCACAACAATTCATTGAAAGAGGTCGTCGTTTCCGGAATCATTTCATCCTGAGGTGTCTTCTCCAAAAAACTATCACAAGCAGAGAAACACCCCGCACATAAAATCAATATATATAATTGCTTCATCGTTCTCATAATCATCATAAGCTAATATTAATAGTAAAATTATAAGAAGGTTGTCTCGGTACGGCCGAACTCGATGTTTCCGGATCTTGGTTGCGCAACCGTTTGTTAGCTATCACGAATAAATCATTTCCCGAAAGCTCCATTGTCAACCCGTTTAATCCCAAACGAGAAGCGACACTTTTCGGGAACGAATAATTCAATCCGATACTGCGGCAACGCAAGAAATCTCCACTCACCACCCGGTGATTTCCCTCGTCCCACATCGTGTACATACTTTCCGTGCCCGCCGGGTGCACGTACATATAGGTACGTCCCGGTTTCAAGAACCCCGGGTTATCGGTAAATTCCTCGTCCCCCGGCTTACGCCAATGTGTCACGAATTCCGCCGGAACATTCTCGTAGTGGCTTGGAGCATCCAGCGCCATACGGGAATCATACACGGGACGCAACCGGATTTTAGCTCCCAGATTATAAGCAAAAGAAGCCCTCAACGTGAAATTATAAAAAACGAAACGAGTGGAAAGCCCTCCGGTCACGACCGGGTTACGACGCCCCGAGTATTCAAGAAATTTCGTCGGGTCCTCTTTCATCTCTGTGTTCGTGTACCCGTTTCCACTATCATACTCGAAAACAGGAAAGCCATCCTCATGTGTCAATCCCTTGTATTTCCATGACCAAAACGAACTCACCGCATAATCATTCAACACAACTGTCCCCGACAAATACTCGCCATAAGACCTGTTCTCCGTTTTACGACGAATCTTATCTCTGTTCCATGAAAGCACGGGAGAAAGCGTCCACCTAAAATTCTGTGTTTTCAACGGTACAAAAGTTAAAGAAACATCTATCCCCTCGTTCCGGATATTCGCCCCGTTCTGGTAAGCCGCATCCACACCTTGTTCAACGGGCACGTTCAACGTGTACAATAATTCTTTGCCCCTCTTCTGGTAATATTCCACGGAACCGCTGAAACGACTATCGAACATAGAGAATTCGAGTCCCAAATTGACAGTTTGAGTCTTCTCCCACCGCAGATCGGGATAAGGCAAACTTTTTAAATTCAGAACATATTCACCGATATACTCGTCTATGGGCTTCAAGGGATATTTCGCTATTAAATCCGGTCCCACTGTTGAAATCACATTTCCCTGCAAACCGTAAGATACTTTAAGTGACAAATCGTTAAACCATTTCTGCTTTTCCATCCATCTCTCCGAAACCACGTTCCAACGAGCGGCAATACTCCAGATCGGCAAAAAACGATTGTTCGTCTTCTTACCGAAACGACTGGATGCATCCACCCGGAAATTCGTATTTAAAATATAACGATTCTTATAGCTATAAGCCAAGGTCGCCAACAAAGACATTTTATTATTAATCTGGTCGGTCAAGGACACAGGATGCTTGCTGGCGGAAGTACCGTAGAAATCGTACAAATTCCCGGCATCTGCCTGATTATATTCATAATAAATCACTTTACCTCTATCGGGGAAGTAACCGTATTCCGCCGTTTCAAACCCCGTTTGTTTATGTGAAGTCATCTCTCCCCCGACCATCACGTTCAATGAATGCACGTCATCCCACGTCTTCATATAATTCAACCGGGCATTCACCATCCACAAATCACTATTCTCCTCGTCCCGCTCGTACCTGCCCCCGTAAGGATACATTGACAATTTCTCGTTGATACTTCCCGGCTCCACGCTCCCGTAATCATAACCTCTCAAATTAGCCATATAATAAGAACGGTCGGTAGCCCACTTTTCCGTTAACCCGCGAGTGGCAGAATAAGAAACCAACACATCACCTTTCAATCCTGCCAGAATATTCGCCCTTAAAGAAAGTGCTGTCGAGAATGATTGGTTTTCTCCCTCGGAACCTGATTCCCTTAACTCATCCAGCACGTTATAAGTCAAATCATACGTGAATTTATGCACTCCTTGATACTGTCCCTCTTTAATCTCCTGCGACACGTAATTCGTCGATCTCACGTATCTCTCGTCTGCTGCTAAGGTACGGGCAGTTCTCAACGCGTAATTCATCGGATTCACGTCGTAAAAAGAAGAGACCTGCCGATTGGAATATTCCATTTTAAAATCGGCATCCAACCATTTGAACACGGGTAATTCCACTCTGGAATTCAACGTGTAACGCTTCACATCATCCCCGTTCGCCGTTCCTTTGTCACTGGCAAAACTTGCCGAGATATAATAAGATATTCTATCCTTTCCCCCCGAAATAGAAAGCGAGTGGGAATGGGAGAAGGCATTAGAAAACAGCACGTCAAACCAATCCGTGTTCATAACCTCCCGTCTTGAATACTCTTGTTCTACATCGCTAAAAGGTATCCTATTCTCCAAATAATCAAGCATCGCTTTCTCATAACCGTAACGAGGCGTGGATGCCAGTATCAACCCATCCTCGAAAAACTCTTTCGATAATTTCATTCTCTCTTGGGAATTCATCACATCAGCCGATTTCCGGTAAGAAGGACGCTGTTTCACGGTATAAGTTCCCGAATAATTCACTGCCGTCCTCCCCGAACGCCCCTTCTTCGTCGTCACGACAATCACACCGTTTGCCGCCCTTGTCCCGTAAATCGCCGTGGCGGAAGCATCCTTCAAAAAAGTGATACTTTCTATATCCATCGGGTTTAAACCCGATATAGCGTTACCAAACATTAAATAATTCGGGTTCGTCATTTCCATCGCGGCAGCAACGTCTTCATTAGCGATATTCACAGGATCTTCCCGGATTACTCCATCAATCACCCAAACGGGAGCCGCATTTCCCAATAGTGTTGCCGTTCCCCTCATTCGTATCTTCGGAAGAGCTGAAGGACTCCCCGAGGTATTCACAATCATCAATCCCGGGATTTCGCCCTGCAACATATCATCGATCGAATTCATTCCCGATTTCATAATATCGGCGGCTTTCACCGTGTAAGTGGAACTGGCAGACAATCGCTTGTCAATCCTTTGATACCCGGTCACCACCACTTCTTCCATTTCCTGAGCGTCTTCTTCCATCACGATCACCCAAGGATTCATCTCTTTAAAGCGCAAGCAGGACAATGTCTGTGTTTTCATCCCAATAAAGGACACAACAATTGTCGCCTTTGATAAATCGGGAACCATCAAAACAAATTTCCCGTTCTTATCCGTCGAGACACCGACAGTTGTCCCCTTCAACAACACGGAAACCCCGGGTAACGGCAAACCTCCCTCATCCTTCACGTACCCTGTCACCCGCGCATTCGTTAAAGAATCGGTCTTCGATTCTATCAAACGTTTTACGACCACAACCTTATCATTCATCTGATAATAAAGCCCCGTACCTTCCAGTACCTTACCTAAAATTTCCTCTAAAGACGTATCTTTAAAAACTGCATCCAGCCCTTTGATTCCGGCAACATCTGCCACGTTATAAAAAAAGGTAATCTCACTTTTCTTCTCCAACGTCCAAATAATCTCTTCCAAGGTAGCCCCCCTCATCTCTATACTCACCTTCATCTGTTGAGCCCGCACACTGGCAGACAGGGACATAACAGAACAAAATAACACACACATACATAATTTCATAATCCTAAAAATTTTTCCATACTTCCCTTTACAGGGGAAATACTCTTTCCACTTTTTTTTCATAACTTTGTTTTTCAAAATTTTTAAAACACTTATCTCATGAAAGTGAGATATTGACAGGCGATGTTCGCAGCATCGCTTGTTTTTATTTCACTCCTAAAACAATACGTTTCCCATTCACTTCTACTGTCAACTTATCCGTGGCACGCAGTACATTCAATATCGGCGTGATATCCTCGCTCCTGTCCAATTTCCCGGCAAAAGCCATATCCTTTATAGATTCATCAAGATAAACGACTTCCACGTCATACCAGCGTGCCAACGTCCGCATAATATCTTCCAACCTGTCCTGCCGGAAAATAAACTGCCCGTTTCGCCATGCCATAAATAAAACTGGATCGACCTCACGCACTTCCAACGCCGCTTTCTTCCGGTTCCATTGTGCTTGTTGGGCGGGTATGATTCCCACCTCCTCTTTTTTCCCGAATCCCGTGAAAACAGACACGTTCCCCTTCAACAATGTGGTTTGCACATTCAACTCGTCGGGATACGCCTTCACGTTGAACTCCGTCCCGGTCACCAACACATCCATATCTTTCGTCTTCACGATAAACGGGTGTTTCTTGGATGCCGCCACTTGAAAATACGCCTCTCCTTCCAACGTGACCACCCTCTCCTTGCCCGAAAATTTCACGGGAAACTCTATTTTACTCTCGGCATTCAAATAAACCGTTGTCCCGTCACTCAATATCAGATTATACTCTCCCCCGGTCGGAACAATAACTTTATTCGTCAATCCCGTTCCCTGTTCTCCCACCTCCCGGTTATAGTTAATTCCCGCAGAATCGTTCATGATAATCTTCCCGTCTTTCTCGACGATTTCATTCATACTTCGAGTATCCAGCTCGACCTGCCTCCCGTCGTCCAACACCAACACCGCCTTCGCTTGCCCCGGCACGATCGCGGCATCCGCCAAACACGGCTCCCCCGCATCCTTTACCGTCAACACCCAAAACACGATTCCGACAGCGACCAATGCCGCAACTGCCGCCGCGTACGCCCACCATTTCCCGATCCTTCTGTCGTGCTTCATATCTATTTCCTTCCTGAAGGCATTCGCGTATTTCTCCACGTCAATAGAAGCCCATTTCTGGATTCTCGACCTCACGTGGCTTTTCTCCGTCATCTTCTCGTAGAGAATCCGGTTCTCCGGCTCCTTTAGCCACTCCTCCAATTCCCGCCTCTCTTTTTCGTTCACCCCTTCCAAAAGTTGTTTGGCTATCAATTGGTATATTCTTTTGTCTTGTATCATCGCTTTCGACTGTTTTATCGCATTGTATATTCATATAACAACTGAAAAAAAGAAATCGATGAATCCCTTTTCAAAAAAATAATGTTAAATATTGAAAATACAATATCAAGGCAAGCGAGTCCAGTCCACCAAGAAAAGAAGATAAAAATAGTCTTTCAATAAGCCCCGCAGTTTCTTGTAAGCATTCTGTTTCAACGTCCTAACCGAATTGATTGAAATATTCAATTGCTCGGCGATCTCCCCGTTCGAGAGTTCCTGAAGTGACATTAGTATCACTTTGCGGGACTGTGGTGCCAATTCGTCGATAGCCTTGTAAACCAAAGCGTATACTTCCTCCTCGATTATATTATCCCGCGTATATTCTTCGGATTCCAGCATTCCTTTCTGCACGTAACGGGTAACAATCGCACCGTGTTTCAATTCGTTCAAGGCAAGATTTCTCGCCGTGGTGTACAAAAATCCCTTGATCTTATCCTCCGACTCGAAAGTTAAATCCTCACGCCATAATCGGATAAAACATTCTTGCGCAATATCGGCCGCAATCTCCATATCATCAATATATTTATTGGCAAACATTACCACAGACGAGAAGTTCTTCTCGAAAAAGACCTTGAAAATCCGACGATCCTTGTTATTTATTCCGATAACCGTATCCATAATACACCACTGTTACAGAACAAATATAGGCAATAATCGAAATTTCGCACAAAAAACGACTAAATATTTTCCGTTCTTACCAACAAGGCACGTTCCACATCCCACACTTTCCTCCTGCCGACTACCCCGGCAAATAGTATCAATCAACATGTCAAAGAACTTTTCCTATACAAATATACTTCCCGCTTTACCCTTTTCCTACCATTTTTCATAAAGAGCCCACGTGTTTTCACGAACACCCCTATTTAAGACATGAACACGTCTTTAAGCAACCGATATCCCGTGCCAAATCCGCTCGAATCAGTGTACACGACTGCATCACTTTTAAATCACTCCCGTATCAAAAACGCACCCAAGCACCTTTGATACGGGAGTGATTCGAAGGTAATACGTGTTTGACTCGGGACTTCAACGGGTTCTCTTCAAATTCTGTCCGAATTCTGATAAAAAGAAGAATCCCAAACATAAAGGTCATCTTTCTCTTAAAGTAAGCACCTTCACCCAGTGTTCTATCGTTATTGCTCCGTTGTAGATATACCCCGAAGCGTTTCTACTCTGTATCTATAACAAACGTACGACCACATTACTCCTCAAGTATTGCCCGTTCGAATACTTAAAACAGGGAAAACGGGACTCAATTAAAAAAGAGGGCGTGTCTAAACATGCCCTCTTGTCCATAAGATCTGAAAATCCATAATGTCGTAAGGTCAAATGTACAGGTTGTTAGCATATTATAACACTGAACATCATTGCGTTTTAAAACACTGACTTTATAAACTTTAGGAGCCGAAGGCTCGACTTTATGAACTTTATAAACTAGAGGTGTGTCAAAACACACCTCCAATCCATCCAAAATTCACACGCACAAAGCTGGCGCGAACAACTATTTTTGTCCGGCGAAAAGTTCTTCCATCTTTTGGGCTAATGCCTCTCCCCGCAAATCCTGCGCGACGATTTTCCCTTCCTTGTCGATAATGTACATCCGCGGGATTCCGGTTACACGGAAGCGTTGCGCTATGGGACAATCGAATTTATTCAAGGTTGACACGTGTTTCCAATTCAACTCGTTCTTCTCGATGGCAGCAACCCAAGGTTCTTTTTTCGAATCCAGAGAAACTCCCAGTATTTCCAATCCCCGGTCGTGATACTTTTTGTAAATCTCTTTCACGTTAGGCATTTCAGCCATACACGGACCACACCACGAAGCCCAGAAATCGAGCAACACGACGTGTCCCCGCAAACTGTACAGGGAGAGTTCCTGCCCGTCAGGAGTCGCAGCCCTAAAGTTCGGGGCTATTCCCCCGACACTTACCATACCCATTTCATCGATATTCTGCCTTAATTTCACGCCCGGTGCTGATTGTTTTACCCGATCGGTCAGATGATTATAAAAATCCTGCACTTCCTCGAACGTGTAGTTATCCATCAGGTAACTCTCGAAAAAATAAGTCGAAGCGTAAGCATCACGGGTTGAATCCATGTAATTCCGAATCGAAGCGGTAAGCGCACTATCCAGAACGTGAAACATGTGCTTGAGGGAATCGACGGCAGCTTGATCGCTGTAATCCACTTTACCGGCAGCCATCATCTTTCCCAGTTGCATGAACGACACTGTCGTTTTAAGACTGCTCCCTTTTTCAAGCAGTTCCTGCTCTTTATTGCCTTCACACGTGACCGTTATCGAGGTTGTCGGTTTGCCTTTCCATTCTTTGGTAGTTTCCTTGAAGGTGATCGTCATCGGTTCGCCGTCCACTATGATTTCTTTCTTTTTGTCTTTGCCATAGGTCAATACCATTTTCTGTACCTCATCTACATTTCCTTTTAAAGAAAAGGTGAAATCAGGAGCCACACTGACCGAATCTATCACCCGTTGATTTTTGCCATCAACGATTTCATTCAAGTACAATTTGTTACCTGCCCCGTTTTCCCACGTGCCGGTAATCCGGTAGGCGACACCTCGTGAACAGGAGAACGCGAACACAGCACACGCAAGGATTATTACCCCGTTTGTCAATATCTTTATCATATACAGTTTATTATTTTATTCTTGAAAAAGTTCATCCATTTTATCGCGCAATTCTTCGCCGCGCAAATCTTTGGCAATAATTTTCCCGTCTTTCCCTATGATATACAGTTTCGGGATAGCTACCACTTGGTATAATTTCGCTATCGGGCATCGGTTCATTCCCTTCAGGGATGAAACGTGATGCCACGTCAATCCGGCTCTCCCGATTGCCTTTTCCCAATTCGCTTTGTTATTATCCATAGATACACCCACTATCTCCAGTCCGCAGTCGCGGTATTTCTCGTACAAGGCTTTCACGTTAGGCATCTCGTCCATGCAAGGACCGCACCATGATGCCCAAAAATCAATCAGTACGATACGCCCCCGCAAATCTTTCAGAGCGAGTTTTTTCCCGTCGGGAGTCGTCAATTCAAATTCCGGGGCAGGACTCCCGGGAGCCAGTTTTTTCAATTGGGCGATACGTTCCCCCATTTCTTTTCCTTTACCCGTTTGCTTGACACGCTCGGACAGACGGTTGTAAAAAGAAGCGATATCATCGAGTGACATCATTCTCAACATATTCATCTCGATAAAGAAAGGAGCGACGTCGCTATCATTGTAATGTTGAAGAAAGTGTTCTATCTGATCGTGTTGCTGTTTTTTGACTTCGGCTATCTGCACGGCGACAGAATCCCGTTTCGCTTTTGTTTCAGCCCGCTTCAAAGTCAGTCCCAAACCACCGAGAGAAAAATTACGGACGTAGTCATCTCCCCAGAATCGTACCATATCTTGTGCTGCCGCATGTTCCCGCGTCTCTTTCTCCAGCACGAAGGCTGCCGACGGGTCTTTGTACGAGTACTCCACGTCCTTGATTTCCAACTTGACGGGGGTCCCGTCCAGAAAAACGGCACGATAGCCCTGTTTCACGCACGCGATCATGGCACATTGTTTCCGGTCGAGCTCCCCCCGCAGCGCAAAGGTTCCGTCGCTAGCCACAACCACGGAATCCACGAACACGCCCTCGATGTTCCCGTTTTCCAAACTACGCAGGCTGAGCGTTTTCCCGGCACCGCTTTTCCAAACGCCCGTGATGTCATAGGCGACTTGGGAATATGCTGCCTCACACGCGAGGCAACATACTATAAAACTCAAAAATCTTTTGAACATTATCTTTTGTTTTTACTTTAATCAAAATAACCGACAGGGAGAGGATCGTTGGGACAGAACGAGTTCTGCAACGCTATCGGGTCCATCTCCATCTGTTTCACGATAAATTTGGCAATCAGGAAGGCTCTCTGTTTCACGATATCGAAACGGGCGAAAATGCGATCCATTTCCGTCTTGGGGGTCGACATGAGAAACGACAGGTAGTCCCCCAGATCGGCACCATCCTTGTGCGGCATGAAATACCCGTAATCCGGATAATGATCGGAACCAACCAGCCCGTGTGAATAGAGCACATAGTGGTAGGCATCAAATTCTCCTTCCGGGTCGGCGTCCTCTTCCTCATCATACTGGTAAATAAACTGGTATGAAACCAACGAGAAAAATTCGGCGGGCACATCCATCGAGTCGTAGATTGTCCCCATGATACCCGTAACGATGCCGGAACGGACTTTTTCCCAGTCGCTGTCACCGAATTGCTCCATACCGCTCCCGACGTGCGAAACCGCCATGCCGTGGTTGTTCAAGTTCAGCGTGGTGACCAGATTAGACCGATTGTAAGTGGAAGAGTTGCAAACGGAATCGACCAGATAGATTTTCTTCGGCAGGAACTTGGCAATAAACGCTTCCGGGTAACTGGCGAAGACATCTTCCAGCATGAAGGTGACCATTTGCCCGACGTAGTTTTTATTCGCTTCTTTCACGGGAGCGTACCAGTAGACAGTCCTACTGTTCCATGTCGTGTAGAACTCGGTCCGGTCGAAATCATAAAGCACGAACGAGCCGTATTTCTCGTAAACGGAATAAATTTGTTCTTCCACGGAACCTGCCTCTCCACGCGGCAGTTCGAAAGGCGGATTACCCAATTCCGGCAGCGGTTTAAGCGAATCTTCTGAAGTACAGGCAAACACGAGCGGTACAAACAGAATCACAAGGCTATATATTAATTTTTTCATCATACTCGTTTTGAATTATTGTTCATGTTCTTACTGTCCCACGACGGTCACCCGCGGATTGTCGGTTACCCCGTCGTTGTATTCTGTCTCGGAAAGCGGGATGGGCAACAGGTAGTTCGGGCTGCCCGCCTCTAACACGAATGTTTTGTAAGTATTCATCGAGGAATAGAATTTATGCTCGATTCGCGGCATCCCTTGCCTGCGCATGTCCCAGAAGCGCATCGCCTCTTCGAAACAAAGTTCCCGACGGCGTTCTTTCCAGATGAACCGGATTAACTCGTCCCGCGAGGCGAAGTCTGAAACGGTTTTCGGGGTATAGGACGCGGCTAGAAATTTCTTTTCCCTCAACTCGTTCAACAGGTCTATTGCCTTTTGGCTGATGTTATTATCTTTACGGGCATAGGCTTCTGCCATATTCAGGTACACTTCCGGGCTTCTCCAACATTCACGCGCCTGCCCCACTCTTGAAAACCGATCGGCTTTCAACGGGTAAGCCTGTCCCGCAAAATATTCCGGTCTTAATCTCGTACCGCCTAACTTGAACAATCGGGCGAAATAGACTTCCTCACGCAGGTCGCCTTCCTCGTAAAGGTTCAGCAATGCGTTGTCACCCGTCCACGAGGTATGGAATCCCCAACCGTAATATGTATAATAACTGGCGGGTGACATAAATTTGTATTCCTTGTCATCTTTACTAAAAAGGAATACCGTTTCGCTATTACCTACTTGATTAATAAAGAAGTAGTCGCTACCGGACAACCCGCAGGAATCCCGGTTGACGTTATTCAGATCATAGAGCGGATTTCCTTCCAACGCCATAAACTCTTCGGAAGCCCGGATGACCTCATTCCAGTCCTCCCGGAACAAAGCCACGCGAGAGGCAAGGAAATAGACCGCCGCCGGGGTAATTTCCCACTTGGAATAATCGGAACTCGCGTCCGGCAGGTATTCCTGTGCTTTGGTCAAGTCCCCGTTAATGAGCGTGTAGATATCTTCTACCGATGCCCGTTCGACCGCATCCACGTCGACCACGGGAGAGGTTCGTTTGATTACACCCAATTTACTTTTGTTTTCCTCCGACCAAGGGGCGGCATAGGTATTAACAAGGCAGAAGTAATGATACGCGCGCAGCGTGTAAGCCTGTGCCGCCAGTTTACAATAAGTTCCCCGCTCGTTCTCGGCATATTTCATATCGGGTAAAGCGTCGATAACGAGATTGCACGCCAGTATATTCTTGTAACGGCTGTCCCAGAACTTGTCCGTGATGTATTGCGAATAATCTTCCCACCATGTATAAAGTACCTCGCCGTCACCCGCATCCCGATCGACAGCATCTATCATGTCCACTTTGCTGTTGTTGTACATGGATTCGTCGTAATAGAGCGGTCCCATTTCCACGTCATCGGTCATCAAGGCTGTCCACCCGATTAGAGAGGCAAATTGATCGGGATAGGCTTCCCCCAACAACAGCGGGACAAAGTCATTCACGTCCGTCGGAATCAAAAGATCGGCGGAATCTCCCTTTAAATAATCATTACAAGCCATTGCCAGCCACGGAATGAATAACAAGAGAATGTATTTATTTATCGTTTTCATAACAGTCTGTTTTTAGAAAGATACATTAACACCAAAACTATACGTGGGCAGAGAAGGGATATTCGCCCCGTTGGTTTCAGGGTCTAATCCTTTCCATTTTTTATCGGCTATCGTGAACAGGTTCGTGACTTGGAAGCGCAACACCATGTTGGAAATATGCAAATAATCGAGTACTTCCCGGGGCATATTATAGCTGAGTGCCACCATTTTCAATTTCAAGAAATCGGCTTTCGCCACCCTTATGTCACTGTAATTGTACAAGACGTAAGGGTCGGGACTTCCCGTGAGTCCGGTTGAAATATCATACGCTGCCCCGGCTTCCGTTGCCAGATAATTTCTGAAATCCGTGTAATTGTAGGGCGCCGGGTAAATGGTGTTGTCCCCTGCCTGCTTCCAGCATTTCAGCCATTCGTCGGAAAGATTGGTCAACGGGTCTATGGTGGACGAATCGTAGAATTTCGGCAAGCGGGATACACTTCCCACGCTATACGAGAAGTTCATGGATAAAGAGAATGACTTCATGAATGTAACCTGCGTGTCGAATCCCCCGGTAAGTTTCGGAAATATGGAACCTCGATGGACTAATTCCAGATCCTGCCGCAATGCTTTATGCACGATTTCCCCGCTCTTTGCATAAAACAAGGGATAGCCATTATCTTGATTCACCCCCGCGAAACGGTAAGCGTACATGGAGCCAATCGGTTTTCCCTCTATCGCGAGGGTTCCCGCCAACATCTGATCGACAACGCTCGCGTCGCTCAAGTCATTCCGGTTCGCCAGAGTGATCTCGTTTACATTGCGCCCGAAATTGAACCCGAAACGCCAGTCCCAATCACGAGTTTCCACCAATCCCACGTTGAGGAATCCCTCGAAACCTTTGTTTATCATTTTACCGGCATTGTAATACAGGATATTTTGTCCCGTCGATGCCGCCACTTGTTTCGACATGATTAGATCAGAGGTGTTTTTGCGATAAATATCAAAACCGCCTTTCACTCTTCCGTTAAACAAGGCGAAGTCAACCGCCGCGTTCCATGATTTCGTTTTCTCCCAACGCAGGTCGGGATTGGGCAGTTTGCTTATCTTTGAAACCGGCAGTCCGGTAATGTCATGCCGGTCACCGACTTTAACAATCAAATAAGGCGTGGCATCCTCGTGGATATTCCCCTGTATCCCGTAAGACCCGCGTACGGCAAGATTGCTGATCCATTTCACGTCTTTCAGGAATTTCTCGTTGGATACATTCCATTTCAACGCGAATGAATAAGTGGGCAACCAACGATATTTCGGATCGCTACCGAATTTGTTGGAACCGTCGGAACGAATATTGGCATTGAACACGTAGCGATTGTCGTAACAATAGCTGACGATACCAAAGAACGACGCCACTTGAGTAAAGGAATTCGTGTTTGTCGGTTTATTGCCCGAGTAGTTAGCCACGTAACTGTCGGTTTGAACCGGGCTGAACATTTCCCCGAATTCGGGCACCCAACCGTAACCGGTTTGTGACACCCCTTTGTATTCATTCCGGCGAGCCTCTGTTCCGGCGGAAGCGGAAATATCATGTACATCAACCCGATAAGAGTAGGACAACATATTCCGTATCGTGTAGCCGCTTTTTCTTGTATATCCTTGGGTAAGCATACCCCCGTAAGGTAGTTTTGATTCAGAAAACTCCGGGTCGTATTCCGTGTAAGCGCCGTACTCGTATCCACGGATATCGGTTACCTTGTAGGATTGAGCGGTAGCCCAATCGCGGGTAGAGGTATTTCCCGTGTGCCACGAGAATGTACCCTCGTATTTTAATCCCTCCCACAAATTCAATCTTATGGCGAGCAAAGCGTTGAAGTCATCCATTTTGGAAGATTTTCCCGTGTTCTCCAACTCTTTGAGGATGTTATACCCGATATATTCCCTGCCGCTTACCCCTTTTCCCCGGTAACTCATGTAGTAGGAACCGTCCTCGTTGTAAGCCGGCATGGTGCGGGTGGTAGAATACGCATAATCAAAAGGGTTTACCACGGCCGAATATCCCTCGTTCGAGGTGGATGCAAAGTCTATTTTAGCCGTGAAACCCAAGTATTTATTGTAATTGACGTCCACCTTTGCCAAGGCACTGTATTTCTCGGAATTAGAACCGCGGGCAGCCCCCTCGATATTGGAATAACCTGCCGACACGTAATATTTCACGTCTTCGGAACCACCACTCACGTTCAACGCGTGAGTATGAGTCACGTCCGAACGAAACAGAAGGTCAAACCAATCCGTGTTTCTCGTTTGCAATTTATCCACTTTCTGTTCAAATTCCGTTTGAGAAATTTTCTTGCTCATTAATTCCTCGTAAGCCGCCTCGTAGGTTTCGCCGACAGGAATACGACCGAAATTCATATTCGACTCGACCAGTTGCCGCGAAAACAATACGCGTTCCCGTGAGTTCATACGGTGATAGTTGTTGTAGGAAGGACGGGTGTTGATCGTTACGTTTCCGCTGTAACTAATCCTCGGGCTACCTATCTCGCCTTTTTTAGTGGTAATGACAATCACCCCGTTCGCCGCCTTTACCCCATAAATGGCTGTCGCCGAAGCATCTTTCAGAACGGTGATGGTTTCAATATCTTGCGGGTTCAACCCGGCAATAGCATTACCAATTAGATATTCGGCGTCTTCACTATTAATATCCGACGCGGTGAAAGGTACATCCTGTTCAAGAATTACCCCGTCGACAACCCACACCGGGGATTTATTCCCGTTAATGGTCGCATTACCCCGAATCCTGATTTTCGGCGTGGCACTCGGCTCCCCGGAAGTATTCAATACCATCATGCCCGGAATACGCCCTTGCAACATCTGGTCGATAGACCCGACTCCCTGTACCATGATATCTTTTGCTTTGATGGTCGAAACGGCACTTGCCGATTCGCGTCGGCTGACGGTCTGATATCCCGTGATAACGACCTCGTCTATATCCTGCGTGTCTTCTTCCAAAACGATATTCAACGTTTTTTGTCCCGTCCATCTTACCTCTTTTGTTTTCATCCCTATAAATGAAAACAGAAGCGTCAACGAATCCTGCTTCACTGTCTCCAATGTAAACTCTCCCTTGGCGTCCGTGGCTACGCCGACACTCGTTCCCTTTATCAAAACGGTTACGCCAGGCAGCACGTGTCCTCTCTCGTCTTTCACTATACCTTTTACCGTGAGCTTTTCCGGTTTTTCGTCTTTCTGCATCTTCTGCAAGATGATTACTCCCGCATCATACAAGCATGTTATGCCTTTGTCGGCAAAGATTTCATTCAGCAGATCCATGACTTCCCGTTTCTTTACCTGCACGTCAAAACGAGGGATAGCCTGCACGTATTCACTCTTGTACATGAAGCGGATTCCCGTCTGATTTTTCACCTCCCGCAGGAATTCTTCCACGTTGCAATTTTTCAAATCTATGCTGACCAGCTGATTCTGGGCAACCACGTCCCCCCGAACCTGCATCAGCAACACGAACATTAGAAAACACATCATTTTCATGACTCTAAAAACTTTTTGAGTCGAGCGTAAATTTCCTTTACATTCTCCACTTTTTTCCATACTTTTGTTACCTTAAATTATTACTTGCCAGGTTTCTGGCGCTCTCTATGACGGAAGGATCTGCCAATCCTTCCGTTTTTATTTTGCACTCACAAAAATTGCCTTTCCCCGCACTTCGAATTTGGCTCCCGTACTTATCTCCAAGAATCTCAAAAATTCCTCCACCTGCCCATAACGTTTCATGTCACCGGACAGACGCACTTCTTTCAACTTGGCATCCAGATAGAACACCTCACAATCATACCACAAGGAGAGTTTGTCCATCACGTCTTCCAACCGATCGTCACTAAAGATAAAATCTCCGCTTTTCCAGTCGATGTATTTTCGTACATCCACGTTTTTTACCTCAATCTGACCGGATTCAGCGTCATAAATCGCCAATTGATTCGGTCTCAACATTGCCCGTGTCTGACCTTTCCGTATATTTATTTTCCCCTCCACCAATACCGATTCGACTTTATTTTTTTTCCGGGTATTCACATTAAACTCCGTGCCGACGGCTGTTACTTCTACTCCGTTTACCTCCACCGCGAAAGGGCGTTCCGCATCTGCACGCACCTTGAAGTAAGCCTCTCCTTGAAGTTTCACTACCCGTTTTTTCCCGACAAAACGAATCGGGTATACCAGTTCCGAAGCTGAATTTACCCAGACTTCCGAACTATCGGACAACACGATCTTGTACTCACCTCCCTTGTTCACTGCCAGACGGTTATAGGCAACAGTAGACATTGCGCCAGAAGCTGAGGTATCTTGATAAGCGATAATTCCTCCCGTGTTGACTTTTATGGATACATCCTGTTGCTCGAAAATATCCATGTTCTCCCGTTCAAGTTCGACAGTCTTTCCCGTGGATAAATATAATTTCGCTTTTGCCGATCCGGCTTTAATCTCTCCTTTCGCAATAACGGGAACAGGTTCCGGTTGAGGACGGGAACCATAATATCCCACACCTAACGCAAGCAGCACGGAAGCGGCAAAAGTGGTAATCACCCGGATCATCTTTCTCTTTTTTGCCATTTTCCGGTATCGTCTTTCGTCTTTCCTTCCGATCAGACGCTCCCGCATCGCCCAACGCTGCCGCAGGTAATCCCGTTTCAACGTTTCGTAATATTGACGGTGTTCCTCACTTTCCTCCAACCATAGCAGGACTTCCGCCTTCTCCTCCTTCGAAAGTGTTTCCCCTTGCCAATAGTCAAGTAATTGTATATCTAATTTCTCCTTATCCATGATTTATATCTTGTTTCTACTTATAGTAGACAAGAACGTCAAAAACGGTTGACAAGAAAAACAGTTTTTTTTAAACTTTTCGAATTTAAATGTCTTTCCCCCTGCAAATCAAGACATACACGAGGAATGCCGAACCGGAAACAGATTCTCTTAGCGTCTTCAAACTCCGCACTAAAAGAGTCTTCACGGTCGCAACTGAAAGTCCCAGATATGCCGCAGCTTCAGCATATTTCATGTTTTTCAAATGCACACATTCAAGCACTTCACGACTTCTCGGCGGTAATTTATCCAACTCTTGCAATACCCGGTTCACTATTTCTTCACGAGAAAAATCCGTATCCTCCCAAATCCTTTCCGCCTCAATCACGTCCGACAACGGCGTCATTCGCTTTTGTTCCTTCAGTCTTCTGACCGCCATATTCCGGACAGACACGTATAAATAAGACCGAAGTCCCTCTTCTTTCAAGTTTTCGTTCAATTTTTTCTCCCACAAACGCACAAAGAAATCCTGCACGAGATCTTCAGCCTCATCCATATTATTCAATATGGAATCAGCCCATAATACCAACTCGTTGTAGTAATGATCATAAAGATCATCCACGGTAAACGTTTGATTTTGCGCATTATCCCTTTGCTTCTCTCTCTTCACGGTGATGAAAACTTCAATTAATAATCTTCAAAAATAAACAATTTTCAATCACCTGCTAGCGAAGTATTTTATTTTTATGCCAAAGTCTCTTTTTTTGTAAAAAAATAAGAGGCTGTCAAAAATCATTTTAAACTCCCTCCCCCCTTCGGGTATTGAGCCCGAAACGGTCTCGAATCGGCTCTCGCTCGATAGACAACGAGCAAGTTCTCTGTCTGTTCTCGCTTACTCGCCGATTTCCCTCTATAAACAGAGGGAGAGCTTAGTTACTCACCGTCTTTGGCGAGAGTCACCAGCTCCTCCTCTGTTTATAGAGAAGGTGGATGCGAAGCAGACGGAGGAGTTTTTAGAAGAAAATGACTTTTGACCCTCCTTATTCTCTTTCACAATGAAATCACCTACTTCAATAACTGTTCTTGAATAATCTTTTCGTATTTTTCCGGTAAAGCGCCTGTTTCTATAATCGGTTTACCCCCGACAGGAATAAAAAACAAAGTCGGCAGTGCCACCACGTTGAATATACTGCACAATTCCTTCTCTTGATCGGCGTTCACTTTCAAGAATATAACTTTATCCTTGTATTTCTCCGCCATCTTTTCCAATTCGGGAATCAATCGCATACAAGGCCCACACCACGTCGCCCAGAAATCAATCACGACAGGCTTGTCGCCCTTGAACACGAACTCTTTCCCTACACGGTAATCATACACGTGTTCGAGAAAATAATCACGGATGATCGGGTTCAGTTTACCCGCTTCTACCGTTACTTCCGCCCCGGATTGTACCTCATCCTTCACTTCCGCCAAGTCAAAAGATTGGAAATACACTTTCTGTTTTTGAAAATCAATAGAAATAATCCCCTCGTTCAATATCCCGGTCCCCAGCACGGAACAGGGTAAATCCTTATCTTCCGACACGAGTACACCGAGCAAATCATTTTTCACGAAAGTACATTTCCCCACCAACTTCGTGTCATTCGTGGTCACGGCTTCCGCATAACCGTTGAACAATTCGGTAGAACTTCCGGTCGTACCGTTTATTTTGGTATAATCGGCGGGAGTCAACGTGAACATTCCGTTGTTCCAAGTATCAAATACTAACGACAAAGCAGTACTGTCAAGGGTTACGGGGAATATAGCCACACTTCCCGGCAGCGTGTTCATATCCGCCCGATGATCCAATTTCATGTACGAGGGACGGTAAGGTACGGAGGTCGTGATCTTCTTCCGCTTGCTGTCGATTGTCAGCACGACATTTTGGAACAACGCACCCCCGATTATTCCCGCCACTCCAAGTTTCCGCAAATAAGGTTGCTCTTCCAACACGAAAGCCGATACATTGTTCCCGAACACGTTGTTCCCGAAAGCCATCGTGCCGATGGAAACGCTTCCGGCAGTGGGGACTTTTTTGTACAAAAATGTATCGTAACGAAAATCACCTTTCGAGGCGGTATCTATATGGAATTTTTCGACATATTCCGGTAAAATGGCATTATGACCGGACAAGTCCAGCACGAAATCCGCCCGCTCACCGTTGACGACCATTTCGATAATGATTTTACCGTCCGTTTCCCGATAATCCCTTACCTCAGTTGCGGTATTTTTGGATTGGGCAAACGTCAATAACGGGAGTAACACGATTGCCAACGACATAAATATTTTACTTTTCATAGGTCTTAGAATTTTCTAATTTCAACTTTCTTTTCTTTACCGTCCTTCAAGATTACGATTTCGGTTCTGTCTCCTTCAATAGCATCGAGTAAAGCATCTATCTCAAACTGACTTTGTTTCAACCCGGACAAATCTTTCCCGTCTACCCGAATAACATGATCTCCCAACGCAACCTGTTCCCGCACGCTGTTCCATACCGTCGTAATCTCGAAATGGCCTCCCACGGGCAATATCCCCACGTTCCAAGTTTTTAACCTGCCGGACAAATCTTCGATCGTATCTTCATAAGGGAAAAAGTAAAAACGGTCACGGGCATAATCTATCACCACTTTGCCATATTGCAACATCTCCACTCCCAACAAAGACATTCCCATTTTGATCGTGACGCTCTCCATGTTCGTGAATTTCTTTCCCGTAAAGTTGACCTCGTTGATTCTGACCTTACTCATTTCCGCGGTATTCTTCAAGTCAAAGCCGCCTATACCGACGTTTTTTATCCCGTTAGCCGTTCCCAACAAACAGTTGCCCGCATTGTCTTTTAACCCGGTGTAATCATCGGCGGAAAGCGATAACAATCCGCTGGCACCGGTATCGAATAACACACGGCGGGTGATTCCCCCGAAATCAACATCCACGATCGAGTGATTGGCACCACCCGGGTAAAACGGCACACCGTCCGTAATCTTCAACCCCGCGGGACGGTATGGGTAGTTGATGATCATTATCTTGTTCCGGGCATCAAAGGTGACAACCGCTTGCGCGAAAGCGTCGCTCCCGAGTATGCCAGCAACCCCGAGTTCACGAAAGAAACCGTTCGGCGGGAAAATGATACTCTTCATCTGAGCCAATTTATAATTCGGGCTTAACTGCACGTCCTTTAAAACGGCTTCCTCGTAAGAAAGGCTCATCCCGTTCACGTCTGAAACCCCGCGGACACCCATCCCTTGCATCGCTTTCATTTCCGCAGCGTACTCTCTCACCGTGCCTGTCTGCCCGCCCGTGTCCACGATATATTTCACGGTCACCCCGTTTACCGTCACGGGAATAATGATTTTCTCGCGGATGAACTCGTAATGAATCGTGTCACATACCCGTTTCGTATTTTGCTGCGCGTTCCCATTTAAATATAAACATGCGATGCTGAGAAACACAAGTAATATTTTAATATTCCGCATACGCTATTCCTTTTGATAAACGATTATTCTCTCCCCTTGTCGGGTCTGTATCGCCAGCTTGGTTTTCTTTTTCGTTTTTAACTCGGGAATCCCGTTAATAATACTCTCGCAGAAATCGTATTTCCCCACGGGCTTCCCGTTGATCTTCGTGACTTTGTCACCGACCTCGACCACGCCTTTCATATCGCCCCACACGACAGACACGATCAACTCGCCCTCTTTTACCCGCAACGCCACGTTATAATGTTTGCTCTCCAGATCGTTTTCCGGCTCATAAGCTTCAAAATAAAAGCGGGCACGCGGATAATCGAGCGTGACGTTACCGTAATCCAACAATTTAATACCTAACAAAGTAAAGGGCGGCGTAGATGTTTCGGCACTCACGTTTCTAAATTTCGTACCTCCCACGGACAACAGAGGAAAACATACACGACGGGATACATTAGCGGCAGCCATTCCGGCAACCCCGATGGAACCTTCCCCGTATCCTTCCGCCAGAATATCAAACGCAGCAGCGGATTGCAATGCCTCGAAATCCGTGTCTTTCAACGAAAAAAAGCCGGGACATCCGGTATCAAACAAACAGACGATGTTATTTCCCGCACCTGCCTGCAACGCTATAACCGGTATACCCGACCGCGTGAAAGGAATCATTTTCCGCAATGATATCGCAGAAGCCCGCTCGGCAGAAGTGAGCGTGACCGTTTTCGCCTTCCCGTCAATCTCGACAATCATACGCCCGAGCAAATCGCTACCGATTAACCCGTCGGCACGGAAACACTCGAAGGGCGAGGGTTCCGGCAATTTCATCGCCGGCACGTTTCTGAAATTGATTTTCTCGTCGGAAGTGAGCAAACTTTCGATTGCCACAATCGGATAGGCTGCCACGTTACTGTTCACGTCCGTTACCTGTAAAGAATCTACCACGACCAATCCCAATTCCTCGCATATCTCTCCGGTCAAAGCCGTACGCCCGCCCGTATCAAAAATAAAAGAGCGAGGCGTTCCGTTCATTACCATATCCACGATCATTTTACCCCCGATTACCCGGTAGGGCAGCACAGCCTTATATTGCTGTGCCGCCACCGGATATATGATCATAAAAAACAGCCATGAAAAGATTATCTTATTTCTTATCCTCATATTGAAATCATAAATTATTTACCCCATTTATCGGCAGCCACAAGGGCACGGTAAGCGTTCAGTACTCCGCCCGACAAGCACAAATCATCGAAAAGGAATAAATCCTGTGCCTGTTTCCCACCGACTTGAATCCCTTTCTCTACCTCTGCCCCCTTTCTGGATGTTACGTTTTGTAACAATATATCACGTACTTGAGAGCCCGACAATTCCGGGTAATAAGCCTTAATCAAAGCTGCCACCCCCGCCACGGACGCTGACGCCAGACCGCCACCGCTTCCCGTTTGGTATGTATCACCTGTATAGGTAGAGTATATATTGATACCCGGGGCAAATAAATCCAGTTCCTTTGCCCCGTAGTTCGCGTTCAACGACGGGTTCCCCTCCTTGTCCGAGGAGCTGACGATCATGAGGTTTGTCAATTCCTTGTCGCCGGTCATCCGACGGTTCGGGTAAAACATCTGTTTTGCCAGATCCTGAGATAATTCCCACGCGGGTACAATCACTAATACCCCCTTGCTTTCGGCATAACGCAAAGCCTCGCTCATCCACTCCTTCTGCCCGTCGGGATACAACGTGTTTTGTTGAGGCAACACGACCACGTCAGCACCGTGATCCACCGCATAACGGATGGCTAACACCATATCTTTGATGTACGGCTCTCCGCCAGAAGCCAATACGCGCAATGTCATGATTTCCGCCTCATCCATGATACCGTCACCGCCTAAGCCATTACCTCTCTTTCCCCCGATAATCCCAGCCTGCATCGTTCCCAACCCCGCATCGGATGTCAACAACACGCTGTTGCCGTATTTATTGTCATTTATATTCAAATAATCGTCACCGACAATATCCTCCCGGCCATCATAACCGTATTGTTTCAACACCTCCTCGTAGGCCTCTTTACCGCGGGCAACACTGGTTTCCACGAAAGTTTTGTACACGAAGTCCATGTCATCGGTTTTATATAACTGGAAACTCATCGCGATAAACGAGAATACCACCTCACTCAAAGTATCTTGAGGGGCATTCAGGTCGTAACAAGTCTGAAATTCCTGCAACGTGATCTTCTGTCCGGGAAATCTCGCGTTCAATTCCTCCTTAAACTTTTGTCCGTATTCCTCAATAACATAAGCCAAATTCCACCCGCCATAGATTCGAGCAAGCTGGGATTCGGGCATAACCACATTCTTGTAATAAGAATACTCGGACAAGTTCTCCGGTGCCTGCACCTTAACCCTTTTCCCGTCTATTATCTTGAAAAATTCCCCGTTGCTTGTGATATAATCAGCGTATTTATCTTTCAGACGCAGAAATTCCCGATCGCCCTCCCGCATCAGCCATTCCATAACCTGTCCCTCCTTACCGCCCAAAAAGTTCCAACCGTTAATATCATCCACCAAACCGTTCTTGTCGTTATCCTTACCGTCCGCCTTTTCTTTCGGGTTCACCCAGATAGCCTGCCGCAAGTCCTCATGCTCCACATCCAACCCGCTTCCGATCAATGCGACAATCGGTCTTTTCTTTATTTTCTTTCCTTTCAGAAATTCATAAGCCTTATTTATCTCTGCCCCATACACCCCGTCTTCCTCGAAAGAACAATTGTACCAATCCAGATCCGCTTGTTTCTTTTGGGACTGGCTTTCCTGTTTAATCAATTGTGCACTCGCCACGCAAGCATACAACCCGATCACAAGTAATAAAAAATACTTTTTCATCATCTACAGAATTTATCATGTTATACAATACGAAAAAACTAAAAATATAAAGTTACTCGTGCGGCTGGAATCAAAAATCTAAAATCATAAATCTAAAATTATTCCCGTCTGGCTTTTAAAATCGCCTCTCTCACTTGCTCTCCCCGTAAGCCGCGTTCAAGGATTTTACCCTCTTCGTCTACCAGAAGGATAAAAGGTATACCGTAGAAGCCATAGGCTTTTTGAATCTCGTTCGGGGTATCGCCGATCGTGAATCCCTCTTTATTCCAAAGCATTACCCAAGGCAAATTCTCCGTTTCCAACATTTTCCGCCAATCTTTTTCCCGTTTATCGAGCGAGATACTGATAAATACCAGATCATCCCCTTTCAAATCGTTATAGATCGGCAAAAGGCTTTTCATCTCATGCCTGCAAGGACCGCACCATGAAGCCCAGAAATCAATTAACACCAGTTTCCCCCGGAAGTCACTTAAACGAACCATATTACCTTCCGGATCTACATAATTGAAATTAAAAGCCTGTGTCCCTACCGCGAATCGAGCCAGACTATCCACCCGATTAGCCAACCATTGCACGGTCAAAGCATCCCGTTCTTCTTCCGCAATTTGTTCCAGCAACATTTTGTTCGGTTCATACGCCTCGATTTCAGACAGATATGCCAATGCACTGTACATCGTTCCCCGTAAACGCCCTTTCACCCCCGGATCGATCGTTTTCTTTTTTTGACTTTGCTCCGCGGGCATCCATTTTAACAATTCCAAGAAATCGTCAATCCCGGAAAAACTCAAAGAACTGTTCTCCGGTTTCACCTCATCGTAATACCCTTTAATGGTAACTTCGGTATTCGTCAGGTACACCGCCTGTCGCGTAGTCCCGATCCATAGGATATACAAATCCGGCTCGATTTCCCTGCTCCCGGAGGAAAACGTTCCCCCGCTAGGGACTTGAACCGATAACAAGGATTCTCCGTTTATGGTTTCCACGCGAATCTCCGTGGGATTCAACACGCGCAATTTACCCGACAATTTGAATCCAGTTTGAGCAAAAACGGATACTGTACTTCCCAAAAACAGAAGCATGATTCCAAATCTTAACATACGTCAGTTTTATTATTTGCAGGTTGTCCGAAGTATCGGACAGCCTGCAATTAAATTCAATTGATAGCGGTATCGCCTATCCTCTGCAAATCAATCCCATAGCTCTTGAAATGATTTATGATCGCCGTGTATTTCTTTTTGATTAATCCATACGTGTCCTTACGGTCATTCAGTATACCGTGGAAGGAATCGTCGTCCTCGTCCACTTCACGCGTCAAATCATCGTATGACGTGGAAAGTATCGCTTCCAGATAATGTTGCCAGTCCGTGTTCGTTTTATCATTATTATCATACATAACAAAACCGCGTTCATAATAGTTATAGCGCGACATATCCGAGCCATAATCACTGTAACTATAAAACTCCGTGGATAGCGGTATTTTAGCGTTACTATTCAACCTTGCCAAAAAGGTCAAATTTATATCTAACCTTATTTCAGTCTTCTCCTCCGGCGACAAAGACAGTATTCGCTCCGAACCCCAGTTAAATGCCAAAAGATCAAAGCTACTGAATATATTTACATCCCAACGTTCCCCGGCACGGTCTACTTGCTCTAACTCTTTGCACAACAACATCTTTAAAGGCAAACACCGTTGCAAGGTGGAATCCGGATAGAAGGACAAGAATAATTTCTCTATCAAATCCAACTGCTGCCCCACGTACTCCTCGTCCGCCTGTTCCCCGTAATATCCGGCAACCCATGGATAAGCATTCGCATCGGTATCCTCTTGCGCCTCATTCCACTTCGTCGGTGACCAATACAAATCTCTCGGACTCCACTTATACAAAGCGAAAATGTTGTAACGATTCTTCCATTCAACAATCTTGTCATCATAGTCATGTTCACCCTGCGGTACGAAATACCCATATATATCCCCCTCGGAAGGGCTCAACTTATGCTCGTCATTACAAGCGAGCATACTTATAGTAAAACTTAAAAGTAAATATCCTATTATTTTATTCATAACACGCTCTGTTTAAAATTCGACAATTAACGAGGATTTTGTTGCAAATAAGGATTACGGTCGCTTGCCTCCTTCGGTATAGGTAATACATACCACGGGGAATTAGCTTCCAGCACGAAAACCTGAGCATCATTTTCAGAATCGACGAAGAACTTATGTTCGATACGAGGCATTCCCATCCGGCGCAAATCGAACCAGCGATGATCCTCGAAATCCAACTCCCGACGTCTTTCTTCCTGATAAAATTTATACAAACTTTCCGGTGTTGAAACATCTATATCCGCCCGCTCTTCAATATTGACATACACCTCTTCCAAAATGTTATAGCGACTCGCTCGCAAAGTATTCAAATCGGCTAAAGCTACCGTACGGTAACTGTTGTCCCGCGTTTCCATGTACTTCTGAATATTTGCTTCCGCCCGATTCAAATACACTTCACCCGTGCGGATCCCTTTCGAACCCTTACCCGTGGCTGTACCCTTGTAACCGAAACAATAGTAAGTCTGATAAGTCGTGAAATCCATTCCTCTTTCATGACCGGAAATTAGCCTCAGATCATCCTCCTCAAACGAATCAATCAAATCATCCGACATACTGAAAACCGGACGATGATCATAACCACCGTAAGAGAAGAAAGCATTAACAGTTTCCCGACTCTCGTAAATCCACAATACCTCGGTACTAACATCCAAGTCGTACAATCGCGTAAAAGTATAATAATCCCAATCCGCCCCTTGCGCCAAAACGGTAAGCACGGGTTTCTCGTTCAGAACTTCCGTCGCGTATGCGGCCGCTTCATCCCATTTCCCCATGTACAAATACACGCGGGATAAAAGAGCTTTTGCCATTAACGGGGAAGCCTTATATAAAGTCACGTTCAGCCGGTTCTCATCCATCAGTTTAATTCCCGTCAACAAATCATTTTCAATCTGTTCGTACACATCGAACACGGAAGCACGGGTAAAATAACTGTCATCTACTCCCATGTTCAACTTCAAGGGAACTCCCGGATTTTCTCTAGGATCACCCACCGTGTAAGGCAAGCCATGAAGATTTACCAGAAAGAAATAACTCCATGCCCTCATCGTCAACGCCTGTCCCCGCACATTCTCTTTCGTTGCCTGCTCTCCCTTTACGCGCTCCAGATATTCCAACACGGTATTACAACCCATGATTCTCGTGTAGAATTTCGCCCACGAGTTCATCCCTTGCAGACCGATCAGATCTTCATACATTCTCTCATCCCATGAAAATATCAAACGACCGTTTTCCAACATACTCCTGTATTGCTCCTGATTCTGTAGCCCGTTGCATTTGGCGTTATCCGTCAATAACTCCAAGTAAGGACATTCATACGAATTCATCGGGTAAACCTCGCCTGCCATCAATTGGATCAAATCATCCACCGTTGTCGGACGAACCTCGTCCTGACTTGTTTCTTCCAAGAAATCGCTACAAGCGCTTAAACCAAACACGAGTAGCACACCCCATATAATTATTTTATACTTCATACTCTCTTTTCATTTATTAAAAACTCATTCTTACACTAAACGTATAGTTCTGACTTATAGGCTGTGAACCCGTGGCTACTTCCGGGTCTTTTCCCTTGAAATCCTTGCTCACGATAATGAACGGATTGGAAACGGAAAAAGACAAACCTACATTCTGGGCAAACTTCGAAACCAGCGATGAGGGGAGATTGTAATCCAGCGAAATATTATTACATCTCAGGAAAGAAGCCTTGGCAACCCGGATATCCGAGAAATTGTACATCCGATAAAGTAAATCCGAACCGGAAGGTAATTCTATCGAGGCTCTTCTATACTCCGGCAATGAAGGAATATTCGTGTTTTTCTCGTCACCCGGCTTTCTCCACCTCTTCACGAGGTCTTTCGGCAGATTATTATATTCATTCGGCGTCGTGTTGGTCATATCCGAATCAAACATCGGCGCTAAAAATTTCTTCCCTCCCAACTGTACGTTAAACGATGCAGACAACGTCAACGTTTTGTAACGGAAAGAGGTCGATAATCCTGCCGTTAAATCCGGATCCAGTTTACCCATATACTTCATGTATTGCGTCGCATCCGTTTCTGCCAGAATATTGTTTTCCATTCCACTCAGGTTAAATTCGGGATTCCCGTTCTCCGCCGAAAGTCCGGCAAATTCAAAAGCCCAAAAGCCGGAAACCGGATACCCCTTCTTATGCAACGTCCCGGACTTTGCCACCTGCCAACTTTCGTTTGAAGCCAACTCGCTCGTCAACTTATTGTAATTCTTCGACGTGTTGAAACTCACTGACCACACGAAATCCTTCGTCCGCACGGGTGCGAAACTCAAGCTAATTTCCCAACCGGAATTTTTCATCGTTCCCCCGTTCATCGGCATGTTAGCAACTCCATTTTCCAACGGAACTTCCTTCATCACGATAATATCTTCTCCTCTTTTCCAGTAATACTCGAAAGAACCGGAAATCTTATTCTTCCAGAACACGAAATCCACCCCTAAATCCGTCGTTTTATTCTTCTCCCACTTCAATTTCGGGTTCGGCAAACTCTTGATTTTAAGCAAATATTCACCCGTCGCATCACTGATTCCTTGTGAACCGTCCGGGATATAAGCTATCAAATCCGGTCCCGCACCTTCACTCACGTTTCCTTGGAAACCATAAGAAGCACGGATGCTGAACTCGTTAAGTATATCCTGTCCTTCTAGGAAACGCTCGCGTCCCATATTCCATCTCAAACCAACAGACCATACCGGTTGATAACGGGCACTTTTATCCTGCCCGAAACGATTGGATGCATCCGTACGGATACTGGCATTCAACACGTAACGTTCATCATACGTGTACGTGAAAGCGCTATAAAAAGAAAGCGTGTTTATTTTGCTATCCGAGATTTTCGTGGATATTTGGTTGTAAAGTGTATTCTCCCGTAAATCTCCCATAGTATTCTGTGTCGTCAGAGGAGGATTGACCACAATCTTACCGCGTCCCGGTATATAGCCGTAAAGTGTTTGCGACAAACCGTCGTATTTTGCGCTCGTCACCTCTTGACCAGCCATAGCGGTAATTAAATGAGTACCAAAATTCTTCACGTATGAAAACTGATTCCTCCACGTGTAGTTTGACTTTCTATTCTCTGTAATAGACAATTCACCGCCATGAGGCAAACTCGACATCTTATAATCCAGATCCGAAGACAAGTACTCGCCGAACTCGTACCCGCGGATATTAGCGATATAATTCGAGTATTCGGTAGCGTGCGCCTCCCCGTAAGAAGACGAATAACTGTACCCGAAGGTAGACTCGAACTTCAATCCTTTCAAGATTTCTAACGTCATTTGCAAATTCGCGTTAATGGAATTTGTCGTGTTTTCATTCCCGGTATTTTCCAACTCGTTCAGTACATTATATTTGCCACCGTTACGAGCCGTGTAGTAAAAATATTCACCCTCATCATCATAAGCCGCGATCACCCGGCTCGTGGTCGACGCGTAATTGTAAGGCGACACCTTATTGAAACCGGTTGTTTTAGAAACATTTCCCGCCATTCCGGCATTTATTTGAAGTTTATCCCACAACATCGTGTTCAAACTCACGTTTCCGGAATAACTTTCGGAATCATTTCCCTTGGCGGTTCCGTTATTTTTCGTGATACCGAAAGAAGCGTAATACGAGGTATTTTCACTTCCCCCCGAAATACTCAGGTTATGCTTATGGCTAAACGGGTTCTCGAATAAAAGATCGAACCAATCCGTATTTGTAACCTCTAATTTTTTTACCCCCTCGTTAAACTGGGCATAAGTGATTTTCTCCTGCAAATAAAGCTGCATAAGCCCCTCGAATCCCACGGGTGTCAATGCTTGACTTCCCACCAAACCTCTTTCGAAAATTTCTTTCGACACGTCCATACGCTCCTTGGAATTCATCAGATTCATCTTATCATAGGTTACTTTGGAGCCGACTGAAAAATTTCCGCTATAACTGAGCGACAATCGTCCTTTCTGCCCTTTCTTCGTGGTAATCACGATTACCCCGTTCGCCGCTTTCACGCCATAAATAGCCGTTGCCGAAGCATCTTTCAACACGGTTATATCCTGAATATCGGACGGGTTCAACCAAGCAATGGCACTCCCCACGAAATTACGGATCACATCAATATTATCCTGATTATTCCCGAACAAAGTAAACTCCTCTGTCTTGAACGGAAGCGGGTCTTGTTGAATAATTCCGTCAACCACCCAAACCGGTTCCTGACTTCCCAATAAAGTGGAAGTACCGCGAACACGCACTTTCTGGCGGGTTCCCACCAAACCGTCTTGATTGGTGATTACCAATCCCGGTAGCTTTCCCTGTAATGCCTGTTCCAATGACTGTGTTCCGTTCAATACCAATTCGTCCGCACTAATCGTACTCACGGAACCTGCCATATTGGATTTCTTGACAGTTTGGTAACCAGTTACCACGACTTCGTCCATTTCACGGGCATCCTCTTCCAACACCACGTTCAACTCTTTCTGCCCGTGCCATACCACTTGTTCCGTTTTCATTCCCACAAACGAGAATAAAAGAGTGACGCTATCTCTTCTTACCGTCGTGAAAGTAAATTCTCCCTTCACGTTGGAAGCCACCCCGACACTCGTTCCCTTTTCGATAATTGTCACGCCGGGTAAGGGCTCTCCGTTTTTATCTTTCACGCTACCCTTAATGACTAACATTTTATCTTCCGGCTCCTCGTCCTTCGCCCGAATCACGATCAGACGTCCGTTAATCTCGTAAGTCAATTTCGTTTTAGCCAGACAGATATCCAACACTTCTCTCAAATCTGCTTGCTTCACGTTAATATCAATAGCTGAAATATGATCCACATCCTCGATAGAGTACAGAAAAGTAAATTCCCCCTTCTGTTCTATCATTTTGAATACACTCTCCAACTTTCCCCCCGTCACGGAAATATCATATTTCGCTGTCTGGGAATACGCTCCTGCCATACTTTGCAGAACGCTCATCAAAAGTAATAACACTGTCACTCTCATTTTCAAAAAAGTAATTTGCATTTTTCTCCTGCCGAGAAAACTCGATTCTCGCTTTTTTTTCATAGTTTTGTACTAATTATTAAGGTTAAACCCGATTGCAAGCTTGTTGGCGCAAGCAAACAATCATGAAACTTTAAGCAAGGACGTGTTGGCGCACGTCTTTGTTTTTTATCTAATTCTCACAATAATTTTCTGTTCATCCACTGTAAATGATACTTTACCTGTTTTTTCCAACATCCTCAAAGTTTCCGCGATATCGGAATATCTTTCCATTGTACCGGAGAACAAAATATCCTTCGTCCGGCTCTGCTCGTAGAACACAGTCACGTTATACCACCGCGCGACATCGTCCAGAATAGACTCCAAACGCTCGCGACGGAAGACAAACTGTCCTTTCGTCCATGCCCGATACGCCTCTGCATCCACTTCCCGTACTTCCAGTTTATTCTCCCCGACAATCAAATCCGCCTGTTGGTTCGGTTCAAGTATCACGCTCTCCGATAGTGTTTTTACCTCCACCTTTCCACTAAGCAAGGTAGCGGTCGTCCGCTCGTCGGAAGGGAACGATTTCAAGTTAAAGGAAGTACCCAACACCGTTACCTGCATCCCGTTTACTTCTACACGGAAGGGTTTCGTGTCATCTTTTTTTACTTCAAAATACCCCTCACCCCAAAGTATTACCTGCCGTTCATTCCCCACGAAAGCAACCGGATAAGTCAACTTCGACCCGGCATTCAGCCACACCCTCGTTCCATCAGCCAAGGTCACGTTAAACTCTCCCCCTTTCGGGACTTCCAGCACATTCAACCTTTCCGCCTGCACATCGGTTTCCGCTTGATAAACCAAAGTATTGTCTATTTGCTCTATTTTCCCGGATAGGCTATCGTTCACAATCACACCGCTATTTTTTCCCAAGACAACTTGTTTGCCCGTCTCCAGATGCAAAATAGCTTTCCGCTCTCCCGGTACTATCGCCACCACCTTCTTCACCTCCTTTTGCTCATCTACCCGTCCCGTCATCATAACGGCGAACCATCCCGCCGCAACCAGCACAATCACGGAAGCCGCGTAACCGATCCATCGCCACGACAAGTTCCGGCGACGGGGCGCAATTTGTTGCTCCAGCCGACGCCACACCTCTTCCCGGTGAATCGCACGATACTCGTCATAACTCCTGCTCAACGCACTTCCCTCGGACAACTCGTCAAATAGCTGACGATTAAAATCAGACTCATCCACCCAAGCGAACAACTCCCGTTTTTCCTCATCGGTAGCAATCCCTATTTTTACTTTGTAGATTAAATCCGCTATCTGAATATATCTTTTTGTCATATATTTATTGCATTTACATTACTAAAACAACCGAGAAGAAAAAACGGGTAGTGAAAATGAGAAAAAAATTTGGAACGTCTTAAATAAAAAACAGAAGGTAGAAGTTATCCCTTAATTTCTCACGCAACAATTTATAAGCATTCTTTTTATGAAATTTCACCGTGTTCAACGAGATCTTCAGTTCCTCGGCAATCTCCTGATTATCCATTCCCTCCATATACAACAAACATACTTTCCTGCTGTGTTCGGGCAAAGAATCAATCGCCGTGAATATCAACCGTCGGGTTTCCTCCTCTATCACCGACTTCATGTAATAAAGTTCGGAGTCCTCCTCCCGTAGCATATCATTCACGTATTCCCGCTCCACTTTACGATGCTTCAACACATTCAACGCCTTGTTGCGCACCGTGGTATAAAGATAAGCCTTCACCGAAACCTCATCCGGAAATTCCCGTCTATTCTCCCACAAAGCCAGAAAAGTATCCTGCACCAATGACTCACATTCTTCTCTCTCTCCCAAATAACGATCAGCAAAAAGAACTAACGTATTGAAATATTGATTGAACACGTTCTTGAAATCAAGACGTGTACCATTACCCAATATAATACTGTAATTCCTATTCATAACTGCATCTTTACTCACCTCAGAGCGTAGCAAATATGCAAATAAATTTTGAAATACGCTAAAAGTCTTGTATTCTATTATCAGAATACAAGACTTGACAAATTTTCTTTTTCCGAAAACAAAGCTTGATATTTACCTTTTGGTTAAAACCAACAATTTTCAAAAAAAGGTATTAACTATTTACTTTTTCAACAATTGCTCTTGAATAATCTTCTCGAATGCCTCCGGCAAAGCGCCTGTTTCTATAATCGGTTTACCCCCGACAGGAATAAAAAACAAAGTCGGCAGTGCCACCACGTTGAATATACTGCACAATTCCTTCTCTTGATCGGCGTTCACTTTCAAGAATATAACTTTATCCTTGTATTTCTCCGCCATCTTTTCCAATTCGGGAATCAATCGCATACAAGGCCCACACCACGTCGCCCAGAAATCAATCACGACAGGTTTGTCACCCTTGAACACAAACTCTTTGCTTGCACGGTAATCATACACGTGTTCGAGAAAATAATCACGGGTGATCGGGTTCAGTTTGCCCGCTTCTACCGTTACTTCCGTCCCGGATTGTACCTCATCCTTCACTTCCGCCAAATCAAAAGATTGGAAATACACCTTCTGTTTTTGAAAATCAATAGAAATAATTCCCTCTTTCAATATTCCGGTTCCCAACACGGAACGGGGCAAATCCTTATTCTCCGACACGAGTACGTCCGAAAAATCATTCTTCACGAAAGTACACTTCTTTGCCAACTTCGTACTATTCGTTACCACCGGTTCTCCGTAACCATTAAACAATTCGGCCTTGCCTCCGGCAGTACCGTTTATTCGGGCATAATCGGATGATGTCAAAGTAATCATACCCTCGTTCCATGTATCAAAAGCTAATGGCAACGACACACCGTCAACCGTCACGGGAAACGTGACCACCGATCCCGGAAGTATATCCAAATCCGCCCGATGATCCAATTTCATGTATGACGGACGATAAGGTACTGAAGTCGTGATCTTCTTCCTTCTGCCGTCAATCGTCAACACGACATTACGGAACAGAGCTCCACCGATAACTCCCGCCACTCCCAGTTTCCGCAAGTAAGGTTCATCTTCCAGTACAAAAGCCGCCACTTCATTGCCGAACACGTTATTCCCGAAAGCGATCGTACTTATTGAAACACTTTTGGCGGTCGGTACTTTCTTGTGAAGGAATGTATTATAACGGAAATCTCCCGGTTGATTCGGGTCTATTTTGAATTTCTCCACGTATTCCGGCAAGATAGCGTTATGTCCCGTCAAGTCCAACACGAAATCAGCCCGTTCGCCATTTACAATCATCTCCACGATAATTTTACCGTCCACTTCCCGGTAATCCCTCACCTCCGTGGCGGTATTCTTGGATTGGGCAAATATCAACACGGGTAAAGATATTATTGCCAGTAATATAAATATTCTATTTTTCATACTTCACTCTTTTTCGTAAACGATAACTTTCTCCCCTTGCCGGGTTCGGATCGTCAATTTGGTTTTCTTCTTCGCTTTCAACTCGGGTATGCCGTTAATAATACTCTCGCAGAAGTCATATTTACCCGTGGGTTTCCCGTTAATCTTCGTGACTTTATCGCCCACCTCGACAATGCCTTTCATGGCACTCCACACGGTAGACACGAACAACTCACCATCCTTTACCCGCAACGCCACGTTATAGTGCTTACTCTCCAAGTCATTCTCCGGCTCATAAGCCTCAAAATAAAACCGAGTTCGGGGGTAATCCAGCGTTACCTTGCCGTAATCCAACAATCTTACGCCTAATAAAGTAAATGGCGGAGTAGATGTCTCGGAACTCACGTTTTTGAACTTTGTACTTCCCACGGATATCAAAGGGAATCGTACCCGGTAAGACACATCCGCGGCAGCCATCCCGGCAACACCGATAGAACCTTCACCGTATCCCTCGGACAATATATTAAACGCCGCGGCTGATTTCAATACCTCGAAATCCGTATTTTTCAAAGAAAAAAAGCCGGGACACCCGGTGTCGAACAAACAAGTGATATTATTTCCCACTCCCGCCTGCAACGAGATGAGCGGCATACCCGCTTTCACGAACGGGATCATTTTTCGCAATGATATAGTGGAGGCTTTCTCGGCTGAAGTTATCGTGACCGTCTTCGCTTTCCCGTCAATCTCCACGATAGTACGTGCCAACAAATCGCTACCGATCAACCCGTCCGCGTGAAAACATTCGAAAGGTGACGGTTGCGCCAATTGTAACGCCGGAACGCCTTTGAAATTTATTTTCCCGTCGGGAGTAAGCAGACTCTCAATAACCACGATCGGATAAGTCGCTTGGTTGCTGTTCACGTCGGTCACGACAAGAGAGTCCGTCACCGTTAATCCCAGTTCTTCACAAATCTCCCCGGTTAAAGCCGTGCGCCCTCCCGTATCGAAAATAAACGAACGAGGTGTCCCGTTCATAATCATCTCCACGATCATTTTACCCCCGACCATCCGGTAAGGTAGCACAGTCTTGTATTGCTGTGCCACTACCGAGAAAGTCATCATACAGAATAACCATATAGTAATAATCCTATACTTCATACGATACTTGTTTACAGACTATTTACTCCGTTTATCCGCCGCCACGACAGCTTGGTACGCATTCACGATGCCACCGGATAAACACAAATCATCAAAAAGGAATAAATCCTGAGCTCTTTTGCCATTCACCACGATACCTTTCTCTATTTCCACCCCCCTTCTGGATGTCACGGTTTCCAAAAGAATCTCACGTATTTGTGCTCCCGTCAGATTCGGGTAATAAGCTTTTACCAAAGCCGCCACCCCAGCGACCGTGGCTGATGCCAACCCTGCCCCGGTTCCCGTTTTGTACGTATCGCCCATATAGGCAGCGTAGATATCCATACCGGGTGCGAACAAGTCCAGTTCTTTCGCCCCGTAATTAGAGTTCATCGAAGGGTTTCCGTTTTTATCAGAAGAAGCGATGACCATTAGATTGGTCAACTCCTTACTTCCATCCATCCAACGATTCGGGAAAAATTCTACTTTGGAAAGGTCATACGCCAATTCCCAAACCGGAACAATGACCAAACTCCCTTTACTCTCGGCATATCGAATTGCCTCGTTCATCCAAACCTTTTGATCTTCCGGGTACAATGTATTTTGTTGGGGCAACACGATCACATCCGCCCCGTGATCCACTGCATAGCGAATAGCCAAAGCCATATCTTTTAAATAAGGTTCTCCGGCACCTCCACTCACCCGCAAGCACATGATTTCAGCCTCATCCATAATACCGTTTCCTCCCAAACCGTTATCTCTTTTTCCACCGATTATTCCGGCTTGCATGGTTCCCGTGGCAGCTTCGGATGTCAGCAATACATTATTCCCGTATTTATTGTCTTTTATATCCATATAATTATCACCGACAATCTCCTTACGCCCGTCATTACCCAATGCTTGCAATGCTTTCTCGTAAGATTCCCTGCCTCTCTGCACGGAAGTCTGGACAAAATTTTTATAAATCACATCAAAATCCTCCGTTTTATATAGACTAAATCCATACGCGATCAGTGTAAAAACGACATCGCTTAACGAATCTTGAGGGGCTTTCGGATCATAGCAAGTCTGAAATTCTTCCAAAGTATGGTTATGCCCGGGGAATTTAGCATCCATCTGCTCCTTGAATTTTTGAGCATACTCTTCTATCACATAGCCTATTCTCCATCCCCCGTAAGTTCCGGCAAGCTTGGACTCCGGCACGACTTTATTCTTGTAATAGGAATACTCCGCCAAATTTTCGGGAGCCGGAACTTTCGTCCGTTTCCCGTCGATAATCTTAAAAAATTCACCGTTACTCGTCATGTAATCCGCGTATTTATCTTTCAAACGCAAAAATTCCCGATCTCCTTCCTGCATCAAGGATTCCATGACCTGCCCATCCTTACCTCCAAGGAAATTCCACCCGTTAATATCATCCGTGAAACCATTCTTGTCATTATCCTTTCCGTCTGCTTTTTCTTTCGGGTTTACCCAGATCGCCTGCTTCAAATCCTCGTGCTCCACGTCCAGACCTGTCCCGATTAAAGCGACAACCGGTCTTTTCTTTATCTTTTTCCCCTTCAGAAATTCATAAGCCTTATTCACTTCTACCCCGTATACGCCATCTTGGTCAAAAGCACAATTATACCAATCCAAATCCGCTTGTTTCTTTTGTGCCTGCTCATCTTGTTTAATTAACTGTGCATTCACGTTACCTATACCGATGCACACCAGTAATAATAAGAAATACTTTTTCATCATTTACAGAATTTATCTTGTTATACAATACGAAATCTTTAAAATTTACACGCAATGATAGACAATCGAGTAATCCACAATCACACAATCTAAAATTTAAAATCTAAAATCGTAAATTACTCTCTGGCTTCCTCTATCGCCACCTTCACTTTCTCCCCTCGCAAACCTCTCGCGAGTATCCGTCCTTCCTTATCTATCAAAACGATAAAAGGGATTCCGTAAAATCCATAGGCTTTCTGAATCGTGTTAGGTTCATTACCGATCGTGAACCCCTCTTGATTCCATAACATCACCCAAGGTAATTTCTCTTCCTCCAACATCTTACGCCAGTCCTTTTCCCGTTTATCCAACGACACGCTGATAAATTCCAAATCATCCCCTTTTAACTCGTTATATATCGGTAAAAGACTTTTCATCTCATGCCGGCAAGGTCCGCACCATGATGCCCAAAAATCAACCAATACCAATTTCCCCCGAAAATCACTCAATCGAACCCTTTTCCCCTCCGGATCAACATACTCGAAATCATAAGCCTCCGCACCCACGGCAAACTTTCCCAGACTATCCACCCGATGAGCCAGCCATTTCGCGGATAGAGAATTTCGGTCAGCTTCCGGTACTAAATCCAATAACATCTTATTCGGTTCATACGCCTCCATATCGGCAATATAGGCCAACGCACTATACATGGTTCCATGTAACTTTCCTTTCACTTCTTCGGCAATTGTCTTTTTCTTCGGATTTTTCTCCGTGGGTATCCATTTCGACAATTCCCAAAAATCGTCTATCCCATGAAAGGAGAGAGAGCTATTCCCGGGATTCTTTCCATTATAAAATCCTGTTATTGTTACCTCCCGACCACCCAGATAAATCGGTTGTTCCGTGCTGCCCACGCTCAAAATATACACGTCCGGCATGACTTCTCCGGACATAGCTCGAAATTCTTTCCCATTGGTTACAGAAATAGATAATATCTCTTTTCCATCAATAGAAGTTACTTTGATTTCCGCAGGTTCCAGCAATCGCAACTTCCCGGATAGCACAAAATCGGTTTGAGCTATCCCGGGAGCAAACGCTCCCGAGATTAGCAAGAATACTAAAACAATTCTCAGCATATTTTTTTATTATTGCAAAACAACATTACCAATAGCTTGTAAATCTATCCCGTAGTTCTCCTTAAATTTATTTACAAGAACATCATATTTCTTCCGGATATAACCATTTACATCTTTTTTGGCATGCAATATTCCCTTGTTCGTGTAATCGTTAGCAGCCGGTTCGGCGATTAAAACTTCATACGGGGTCTGAATGATCGCCCGCATATAAATCTCGACATCATCTTCCAGTTTCGTACCGGATTTTATATAGCCCCGCTCATACATATTCGCGTTCGTCACTCTTTCCTCGTAACTCATTCCATCGTAAAACGCCGCATCTTCGACGATCTTACTATTATTCAGCAATCGACTTAAAAAAGCATTATTAACATCGTATTTAAAGGTATTCTTTTGAGCATTTGTCATGGTCAAAACATTCTCGTTTCCCCAGTTAAATGCTAAAAAATCATACCCGCTATATACATTATACAATGTTGTAGTACCGGATACAGTACGCCAAGTCAATTCACTACATAACAATAACTTTAATGGTAAACAACGACGTAAAGTGGAATCCGGATAAAAATCCAGAAACAACGTTTCAATCAAATCCAACTGCTCACCCACGTAAGTTTCATCCGCGATGGCTCCAAGCAATCCATTATTGTACGGATATGCAGAACTGCTGCCTTCCGGAGTCGGTACAGACTCATTCCAACCGTCCAGATCCCAGTACAATTCTTTTAAATCGAATTTATACAAGATAAACGTATTACACCTTTCATTCCAATCCACAATACGATCATCATAATCGTGCTCTCCCTGAGGCACGCTATACCCGAATTCAGGAGTTGCTGTCGGCGTTAAAGCATTCTCATCATCGCAAGCGACTAGAGAAACGGCTAATATAAACAAATAAATAAAATGCAATTTCATAACTTCTCGATTAACGTTCATTTTGTTTCAAATAAGGATTACGATCTAAAGCGGATTGCGGTATCGGCAATACATAACGGGGATCTTCCCGCTCCAAGCTGATTTCCTGTTTAGATTCCGGGGCAATAAAATACACGTGTGTCAATTCAGGCATCCCGTAACGACGCAGATCAAACCAACGATGTTCCTCGAAACATAACTCTCTACGGCGTTCGTCTTTATAGAACTGTAATAATTCGTCAGCATCCGCGATATCAACCTTCGTGTAAGTGACATTCCGCGTATCATAACGATTTTCACGCAACCTATTCAAATCATCCAAGGCCAATGTCCGGTAATTATCTTCACCTGTTTCCATGAATTTACGCACATACGCTTCTGCCCGATTCAAGTACAATTCTGCCGTACGAATTCCCCGTGTCGCCCATTTATTATTTTTTCCACCTTTAAAACCATAAGAAGGATAAATAACAGCTCTAAAAGTAGACCAATCCATCCAAGCCTCATATTTAAAATACATATATCGCCGCAAATCCCAATGATTATCACTCTCCGCAGAAAACTCGTACAAATCCATTAACTCGTCCGATGCAGTATAAGGAGCTGTTGCCAAACCGCCCCCTCCGGGATAACACGCGGATTCCGCTTGACCTCCATACATCCAGATAATTTCATCACTGGTAGATTCATTATAGACACTCCAAGTACTGCTTCCCTGATATTGCATGGCATCTTCCGTCGCACTCGCCAAAGAGGTTAGAACGGACTTCTCTCCCAACACCATGTTGGCATATTTCAAAACATTATCCCAATCTTCCATGTAAAGATACACTCTACACAAAATTGACTTTCCAGCCAAGGCACTGATTTTATACAAGGACATGTCTATCCTATTTTCTTCCACTAGCTTAATCCCTTCTTCCAGATCGGTTACTATCCGTTTATACACCTCTGCCACGGTATTCCGTTCCATGAAGCCATCGTTCACCTCCATCTCCAATTTTAAAGGTACTCCCGGGTTTTGAGCCGGATCTCCATAATTATAAGGTAGTCCGTAATAATTTACCAGTAAAAAATAATAATACGCACGCAATACAAGAGCCTGTCCCCGCATATTATTTTTTGTCTTCTCCTCCCCGCTTACCCGATCCATATAATCCATGACCGTGTTGCACCCCATGATTTTATTATAACAAACCTTCCAAGTATTATACCGGTTATCAGTGAGTTTCTCGTATATATCATCCCCCCAAGAAAACAAGGGATACATATTCTCGACAGAACTTTCCAGCGTTTCCTGTCCTCCGGCACCGTTACATTGCACATCGTCCGTAAAAAAATCAATATAAGCATATTGCAAATAGTTCATGGGATATGCCTCACCAACCATTACCTGCATCAAATCGTCAACAGTCGACGGACGCACTTGGTCCTTACTGGATTCTTCAAGGAAATCGCTACACCCGACGAATCCCAATAACAGTAGAAAGAATAATATATTTCTCATACGATTTATCATATATAGTCATTAGAAACTTAAATTCAAGCTGAATGTATAATTTTGCGACAAGGGTTGAGAGCCGGTGGCAACTTCAGGATCTTTTCCTTTAAAATCCTTACTTACAATCATAAAAGGATTGGACACACTGAACGAGAAGCCCACATTTTGAGCAAACTTCTTGATCCACCCCTTGGACAAGTTATAGGACAGTGAAATATTGTTACACCGAAGAAAAGAAGCATTCACAACCCGGATATCCGTGTAATTATACAATCGGTAACTATAAGTACTCCCGGAAGGTAAATTCGTACTGGCATTCGTTTTCTTGTATTCCGGCAAAGCAGGGATATTCGTGTGTTCTTCATCACCCGGTTTACGCCACCGGTCTACTAAATCTTTCGGTAAATTATTATACTCGTACGGGGTACTGTTTATTATGTCGTCATCAAACATGGTCGCTAAAAACTTTTTACCTCCGACCGATAGATAGAAAGAAGAAGAAAGAGTTAAATCCTTGAATCTAAATCCCATGTTCAGTCCGGCAGTAAAATCCGGATCTAACTTTCCCATATACTTCATATACACGGTAGCATCCGTGCGGGCTTCCGGGGCATCGACATCGGGCAAATTATACAGAGGGACTCCGTTCTTCGGGTCTAATCCGGCAAACTCGAATGCCCAAAATCCCGACACGGGATAACCTTTCTTGTTCACGTTCCCGGCAACTGCCTGCGTCCAGTTCTCGTTCGATTCCAATTTACTGGTAACTTTATTATAATTCTTGGAGGTATTTAATCCCATGGTCCAAATAAAGTTCTTCGTCCGCACGGGGGCAAAACTAAAAGATAATTCCCAACCGTAATTTTCCAACGAACCTCCATTCATCGGCATACTCAACACGCCATTCTCAAAAGGAACCTCTTTATTAATAATAGCGTCTGTGGTCTTTTTATAATAATACTCGAACGATCCGTTAATTTTATTCTTCCAAAACACGAAATCAGCACCGGCATTCACTGTCGCTGTCTTTTCCCATTTCAATTTCGGGTTCGGCAAACTCTTTATTTCCATGTAATACTCACCCGTGGCTCCGGATATTCCAGCTCCGGACGGTATTCTGGCAATCAAATCCGGGCTTGCCGCCTCACTTGCATTTCCTTGGTATCCGTACGTCAATCGGAAACTAAATTCATTCAAGAAATCCTGTCCCTCCAAAAAATGTTCCCGTCCCATATTCCAACGCAAACCGAAAGACCAAACCGGAAGATAACGGGCATCCTTGTCCTGCCCGAAACGATTGGAAGCATCCGACCGAACACTGGCATTAAAAACGTAACGCTCATCGAAAGTGTAAGTAAAAGCGCCGTAGAAGGACAGTTTGTTGGACTTGTTATCAATAATAGAGGTTGTCGGTTGAGCGTACAACGTGTTCTCGCTAATACTTCCGACGTTCTGTGTCGTCAAAGGCGGATTCTTTATCGTCTGTCCTCTCTTTGGCAAGTAACCATAATATGTCCCCGTGAATCCGTCATATTTTGTACTGTTGACTTCCTGCCCCACCGTGGCGGTAAGCAGATGTCTTCCAAAATTCTTCACGTAAGAAAATTGATTCCTCCAAGTATAGTTCTCACTGCGTGAATCCGACATATTCAATTGTCCCCCGTGAGGTAATCTTGAAAGTTGGTATTTATCATCATTCGGACCATACATACCAAATTCATACCCACGTATTTTCGCAATAAAATGCGTCATCTCCGTTATCCAAGATTCCCCGTGAGTGGAAGAATAGTTGTACCCTAATGCCATCTCATATTTCAATCCCTTAATAATTTCCCAATTCAAACCGATATTCACATTCAATGAATTTGAGGTATTCCCGTTACCGGACTCTGCCAACTCATTCAACACGTTGTATTTATATCCGTCACGAGTGGTATAATATGCCAATTCTCCATTTTCTTCAAACGCGGGAAGAACCCGGCTCGTGGTAGACGCGTAAGAATAAGGCGAAATGCTATTGTGAAAACCATTCGTTTTTGAAACGCTACCGGCAACTCTAGCCGAGAATTGCAATTTATCCCAGAAAACCGTGTTCACGTTTATACTTCCCTGATAGCTCTCGGAGTCATTTCCTTTGGCAGTACCGTTATTATTTGTAATACCGAAAGAAGCATAATACGTAGTTTTGTCACTTCCCCCGGAAATACTGATGTTATTGGAATAACTAAACGGATTTTCATACAAGAGATCGAACCAGTCCGTATTTATGACTTCCAATTTCTTTACCCCGGTATTGAATTCGTTGTAAGAAATTTTTTCCTGCAAATATTGTTGCAACAAAGCTTGGTACCCCACATTTGCCAAAGAGGATGAACTGCCGACTAATCCGCGTTCATACATTTCCCGTGAAACATCAATCCTCTCCTTGGAATTCATTAAATTCAACTTATCATACGTGACCTTGGAACCAATAGAGAAATTACCCGAATAGCTGATAGACATCCGCCCTTTCTCACCTCTCTTCGTTGTGATCACGATGACTCCGTTTGCCGCTTTCACACCATAGATTGCCGTGGCAGAAGCATCTTTCAACACGGTTACATCTTTGATATCGGAAGGATTTAACCAAGAAATGGCACTCCCCACGAAATTCCGGATCATATCGATGTTATCCGGACTGGTATTATACGTGGATAAATCGGTTGCTTTAAAAGGAAGCGGATCTTCTTGTATGATTCCGTCCACAACCCATACGGGCTCTTGGCTACCCAACAATGTCGAAGTTCCCCGCACCCGTACTTTCTGGCGCGTACCCACCAAACCATCCTGATTTTGGATAACCACTCCCGGCAGTTTCCCTTGCAATGCCTGCTCCAGAGATTGCGTCCCGTTCAATACAAGATCTTCAGCCTTGATAGTACTCACGGAGCCTGCCATGTTGGATTTCTTTACCGTCTGATAACCCGTCACGACAACCTCTGTCATCTCGTTAGGCTCTTCCTCTAATACCACTGTCAACATGGGTTCTCCTTTCCACGTGACCTCTTTCGTCTTCATGCCCACGAAAGAAAACAATAATTCCACGGTATCCCGCGTCGCACTCATGGCGAATTTTCCTTCAACATCCGTGGCGACACCTATTTTCGTGCCTTTCACGAGTACAGTAACCCCGGGTAGTGTTTCCCCCTTCCGGTCTTTTACAACCCCTCGGATCACCTTGTTCTTATCCTTAGGCTCTCCATCTTTCACCCGGTGAATCACAACGGCATCCCCGTTAATCTCGTACTTCAAGTTGGTATTACGCAAACAAAAATCAAGGATATCGCTTATCGATTTTTGTTTCATGTCCAACGACAGGTTTTTCACCTCCTTGATTTCATACGTCCAATACATAAAAGTAAAGTCCGTCTTCCTTTCCAGCTCCCAGATTACCTGTTCCAGAGATACATTTTCCAACTGTACATCCAATAATTTACTTTGAGAATGTACGGCAGCCGTTACCTGAAAACAAGAAAACAGAATCAAAAATACTTTCAATTGCATAATCCATGAAATTTTTTGCCAATTTCCTCGTGAGAGAAAATTAGAATCTCGTTTTTTTTCCATAATTTTGAATGATTAATAAAGAACAATTATTATTAAGTTGATTCGGATGCGTTTATGTTACCAGCATAAGCGCATCTTTTATTATTTACTTGAAATATAATACACGCCATCCCTCAAGGAGATCGACATTGACGAATTCATTTGCAGCATATCAATAATCGGATTCATATTGTCGTACCGGTTCAATTTGGCTCCAATCCTGATATTCTTCGCCTCTTCATCCATAAATTGATATTTGACATCATACCACTTGGCCAGATAAGACATTATATCTTCCAAACGTTCATTCCGAAAAATAAATTTCCCTTCCCTCCATGCGATATAACGCCCGACATCCACTTTATTGATTACCATCGTTTTCGCGCCTTTTTCGTAAATCACCTGCTCCCCGGGAACAATATCCTCAAATTGCCGACCGTCAAAAACCTGCACCTTTCCTTCTGCCAGAGTTGTCGTCACGCTCTTTTCATCATCGTAAGCCCGCAGATTAAAAGAAGTTCCCAATACCTTGACGGACAAATCCCGAGTCTTTATCACGAACGGATGTTTTGCATCCTTCGCTACTTCAAAGTAAGCTTCTCCGGACAACTCGACCATCCTCTGCCCCCCTTTGAAACTTACGGGGAAACTTAATTCCGATTCCGCGTTCAAATAGACTTTTGTGCCGTCCGACAAGGTTAATGTATATTCCATCCCCGTCAAAGTACTTATCGTGTTTCGGATTTCCTCCTCATCCTTTACATCGTGTGCGACATAATCTATTCCCGTCGAATCCGTCACAATCAGAGTCCCGTCCGTTTCCTTCATCATGAACGTTTGGTCTTTCACGATATCCACCGTTTTCCCGTCAGCCAATGTCAGACGTGCCCCGGTGGTTCCCGCTTCTATCTGGTAAGCAAAAACAGGTTGTTTCGGCTCTTCTTCATGAGATTGATTCAACCAAAAAAACAAACCGCAAGCGATTAGTATTATCCCCACCGCCGCGTATCTGAAAACGAACTTGAACCGACTCACCCGACTGCTTTGCTTTTCTCCCGGGAGTACCTTTGTCCTCCGATTCTCCTCGAAAACCTGCCATCCCTCTTGCCGGTCAAATCGTCCAGCGACATGTTCAAATTCATCATAATTCTCCCGTTTAAAGATATCCTTGGCCAAACAACTGTTTTCCTTCTCCCAAAGCTCATACCTCTTCCTATCCTCTTCCGTCTGAGTATTCATGAAAATAGCTGCCAGAATTTCTGCAATCTTAAAATGTTTCTTAGACAAACCCATAATACTTGTCGTTATAATTTTATACTATAACACGCTAAGTTCAAAACAGGAATAGTCCGAAATCAAAAAAAAATTACACAGCGGATAAGCAGAAGCATTAAAACTTTAGTAATGAGAAGCATAAAACATCAGCAAAACAATAACAACAAATAAAAATGTTCTTTCAACTGCTCTCTCAATTTACGATAGGCAGTTTGTTTCAGAGATTTCACGGAACCTTCACCAATCCCCATTTCTTTTGCAATCTGGGGATTCGTCAATCCGTCAAGAGAATAACGAATGATAGTCCGCATCTGCGGCGGTAACGCGTTTACAGCCTTCCACACCAAAAGATACGTTTCCTGTGCAACAACCTGATCCTCGAAAACACCCTCAGATTCCAACTCCCGCCCGTACTTCTCCAAATACCCCTGACTTACTTTCTCGTGTCGCAAGATATTTAAACAACGGTTGCGAGTGATTGTATAAAGATATCCTTTTACCTTATAAATATCGTCAAAACGCTCTCGTTTTTCCCAATAATCAGCTAAGGCTTCCTGAGCAACATCCTTACATTGCTCATCATCTTTCAGGTATTTAGCGGCAAAAACACATAACATGATATAGTAATCATCAAAGAATTCCTTGAATGCCTTCAAATTCCCTAATTTTATATCCGATATAATATCTCGCATTACATCACCATGTTATCTTTATTTATGAAACAAAAATAAACAATATTCATGTATTACCCTGAAAAAAGTCGAGGAAATTCTTTTATGAAGAATTCCCTCGACCTTACTAAAATACATTTATGCTTCCCGACTATTTTTTTAATCTTCTTTCTAACATAAATAATAATGCTTCATAATGCATAAGCTCCGCACCTTGTGACGTGGAAACTTTACTTTCCAACAAACGTTGAATCCGTTTCCCTAACGTATATATATGAATGTCCGAATTATCTATAGCCAACATGGAAATTTGTCTTTGCCATCCATACCCGGAACCGAATTTAATAGTTTCCGGCATATCCTGGCATTCTTCTCTTCTTAATTCACCGGCAAATTTATTCGTGAGTCCGGATTCATCCAACCCGTAAGCAAGCACATCTTCCAAGGAAGGTCTATACGCGTCCTGTGCATTCACGACCCCGAATAGTCCTCCGGATTGTTTATCCTTAAACGTTTCCGCTACCATATTCACGGCAGCCATTTGCAACATTTTGTCCCCCTCTGTCAAAGGTTTGCCATTAATCGTATTTTCAAAAACCAAATTGTAGTAATCATCAAAGAACTCCTCTACCGTGTAAGGATCCGTCGCAACGTGCGCGGACAACATCACACCCTTATACAATTGATGCAAACTCAAGGCTAATGATTTTTGGATCATTACTCCCATATCAATTCCAAGAGGGAATTTACTAATCAATTTCTTATCACATACCCAATCCGAATTGCGAAACTCGTTCATCACCCATTTCATCGAAGCTTTCTGTTTTTCTCTGGGAACAGAAACAACCCGTTCTCCCGGAGTCCCTTCTTTCACCTCGGATAAATAGATTCCCCCGATATTATACATCACGTTACGAATATACCGATAATACTGGTTACAAATACCTTGATAAAGACTCAACTTGTGAGAATCGTCCGGATCATCTTTAATCCAAGAATCCAAATTTGACAAAATGTATTTCAAATTTTTAATCCCGTACTCTCCCGCCTTCATCGGATCATCACCCAAATCTTCCTCCAGCGCACTCGGATCATAACGGCTATATACTTGTTGACGACCGTAACGATACATCGGATCCCCGGCTTTGGCATCTACCATTTTTTCCAGAATTACCGCTTCTTCATTCATACTTTTAGCTGTCGGGAAATACTCGTAATTCCATTTTACCAAATATTCATCATATACACCCAAATCAGGGGGAGTCAAGCTGACACCTTTATCCCCGGGTTGCGCGACATAATTGAAACGGGCATAATCCATGATAGAAGGTGTTGTCCCGTATTTTTTCGTGTACTCCGCCGAACGTAAAGATTCTACCGGGATTGCGGCAGACGCCGCCATATTATGCATAAATCCGAGTGTATGACCGATTTCGTGAGCTACCACGTATTCGATAGATTCATCCATAATCTTTTTAGGCATTTTCTTGTTTCTCACCAACGGATCTATTTGTGCAGTCTGGACAAAACGCCAATTATTAATCATTTGCACCATATTACTGTAAACTAACACGGAAGCACTGATAATTTCTCCCGTGGTAGGATCCACGTACGAGGGACCCATGGCATTAGCGATACTCGTGGGTAAATAACGCACACAAGAGTACTTCAAATTATCCGGATCAAAGATCGTATCATTTTTGGGGAAATCCCGTACCTGCATCACATTCTTGAAACCGATTTTCTCGAACGCTTTATTCCAGCGCAAAATGCCTTTCTTAACCGGTTCGATCCATTCTTTCGGGAAAGCCGTATCCACGTACCACACGATCGGCTTTTTCGGCTCTACCAGTTTACCTTGCTTGTAAGCATTGACATCCTTGGGTTCAACACGCCAGCGATGTGCCACGGAATAAGTGACCAACCGGTCTTCAGCTTGCGTGAAATGTTCCTTATCCGTCAAAAAGATGCCGACACGCAAATCACTCTTACGGGGACGCATTTTATCCTCGGGCAACAACATCAGGGAACGAGTAGCAACCACCGTCACATCCGCTCTCGCGTAGGTTGACATTAGATAAGTCAGACTCACCGTGTAAGGCATAAGTACCTTTACCGTCAGATTATCATCAAACGTTTTGATACTACTCACAACCGAAGCACCAAATTTCATTTTCGGCAAAATATTAAAAACGGAATAGCTTCCCCGGAATAATGGCAAATACTCGTTCTCTTCCGTGAAAAATTTAGTTACCTCGAACACGACTGTCGTTTGATCCGGTTTAAAAGCTGAAATTTTAAATGCCTCGACAACAACATCTAAAGAATTAGCCTCGATCGCCGACTTGATATTTTTTTCTTTCGCGTCATAAGTAGTCGTGGTATTTACACGTTGCAAATAAACTAATGAATCGACCAACTTGAATTTCACGTGCATCATCGTTCTGTGTGCCATATCGGCAAACACGCTGTTACTTGTTTCCGAAGCCGCAGAAGAAAGCACCATTTCCCGTCCGAAATATTCAAGAGGCATTTCAAAATAGAGTTTCTTGTCTATCTTGTGCAGCGTGATAAAATCACTTTCAGAAGTTTCAAATGCCTTGTCTGCAAACAAGCGATCATAGGCGGTTTTCCGTTTTTCCGAAAATTCCTTCAATTTTCTTTTCGCTTCTTCCTGCGCCATTTTAGCACTATCATTAACCAAGGTATCACTTTCAGCGCCCTCTTTCCGGTTGGATTTCTTTTTATCCATGACCTCTTTCAATTTTCGCCGCACCTCGGTTTCTTTAGTACTATCCTTGGTCAAGGTATCATACAGACATCCGTAACCGCTCTTCACCTCATTCGAGGCAAACAATTTTCCATAACCCGGTAATAATATTAATATTACCAACAATGCATACATACAATTTTTCATACTATTCTATTAAAAATTAGGTAACAAACTTCCATTTCTATTCGATTACAAATAGAGTCACAGGGAAAGAAGGTTCAAAAAGTCTTTAACCACTTTTCGAACAACTTCTCCCATAAACATTAAAACTCGCTCTAATCCGTCAATACTTTTCCGGTCAACAATTCCAAATCTATATCATACAATCTCTTCATTTCGCTCACGAATAACTGTACTCTGGTTTTGCATGCCGGATAACTCCGAAATCGCATATTGATGATCGTTTGACTCGTCGACATCAAATAATCTATCGTTTTTTTGAAATCTTCCTGAAGGTTCAATTTGTAAGTACTCCCATGAATAATTCCCATATTATATGCTGCCGTCAAATTTGTCGCTAACGAATAATCCAAATTCAATGCTATCGGAACTTCAAATTTCCCGTTATCAATAATATAGGTCCAGAAAGCACTATTGATATTCTTTTTGAAAGTACTCTCCGCCGTTGCTGTCATGTTCTGCAGGCTCTCGTTGATATTACCGAAAGTAATACTGATATTTGTTGTCAAATTCGCCGCATTTGAATATCCGTTCCAGATACTGTCCGCCAGATAAATATAATGAGGCAGGCGTCCCACGAAAAATTCTCCCGGATAAAGATCCAACCATAAATCAAACAAACTGTTCACTCCCGCTTCAAGACTCTCTTTTTTAGGCGGAACGATACGGTAGAGTCCGTACCCTTCGATAGACTGGATATTCCATAGCGGATCATGCGCCCCGTACTCGTACAGAATAAATATTTTATTCTCGTTGTAAAAATCGAGTATCAACGAATCGTACTTCTCGTTCCCCTGCGGGAGAACGTATTTCACGGATAAGGCCTCGGAAGGAGCTATCGGATCGTCATCCTGATTACATCCTCCTATCATGAAAGAACACACGGCAAATACAAAAACTACCGGTTTCAAAAAAGTCATCCTATTCATATATCTTCTAATATTTTTATTATAAACTCACGGGTAAACGCGGAGACGATAACGTCTCGTTCAATTGCAAACCACTATTCAAATCTGTTACGTAAGCAGGAATTTCCAACACGTACAGAGGGTCATGCTTCTCCAACACGTATTTTTCTCGTGCATTCCCGTCAAGAGCCCAAATCTTTTCCAAACGAGGCATACCGAAACGACGCAAATCGAACCAGCGTTGTCCCTCGTAACACAACTCCTTCCGGCGTTCTAAACGATAGATATCTATTAATTCGTCGGCATTTTTCATCTCGATGCCGGGCAAGGCAGCTCCGCCCGCGGACACGTAACGTTTGGAACGGAAGTCGTTCAACAATTGCAATGCCTCATTTCCTGCCCCGGAATTTCCCGCCTTGTATTGCCCCAACAATGCCTCTATTGCGTTCAGGTAAGCCTCCGTCACCCGCACTCCTTGCGTGTAAGCTGATGTCGAAGTCGGGTATTTCAAAACGGAAACCATGACACTCGAACTAATAAGTTCCTTAATAACTTGTCCCGTTTCATAATCGTAATACGAGTCAAACACACTATCCCTTGCCACAGAGAAGAAACCGTCAGCACGGGCATCTTTCCATTCTTCACTCTCGAAAGATTCATACAGACTATAAGAAGCGACAAACGCACTGCTGGAAAGATTGGCATCACCTATGCCCCACACATTATCCTTAGTCCCGTACATCCAGAGAATATCATCATTTTCAGCCGTAAAAATAGCCGTCGGTACACCTTGTGTATAATCACACAATTCTTTTTGTCCCATAACCACCCGGGCATGCTCCAACGCCTTTTCCCAATTTTCCATGTACAAATAGATTCTTGAAGCCAGCAAATGAGCAGTGAGAGAAGATACCCGGTATTTCGTACTTTCCTTTTTCCCTTTATCAAAATATCTTATACTGTTCTCGATATCTTCGACGATCAACGAATAAACCTGTTCTACCGTACTCCGGGCAAGACTTAACGCCCCGATTTCCGGTTCGGTAACAATAGGAACACCCAAACTTACCTTGGGATCGTTTTTCTCGTCATTATAAGGCCAACCGTACAAATTCACCAACTGGAAATAATGGAACGCACGCAGGCAATAAGCTTCTCCTTTTAAATAATTTTTGTCAATTTCCGAACCGACGGATTCATCCGCATATTCCAGAATAATATTGCATCCCAATATACATTTAAAATGAGCCTGCCAAGGTAACACCCCCTTAGTCGCACTATAAGTACTCCCCGCCGTATTATTAATGACATCATTTACAGCCCCGGGTTGCCACGTGTAGAATAATTTATTCTCGATATCAGCATCCCTGTATCCCGAAGAGTAAGTACTGGTCGGATAATTATTCTCCACGTCATCATCCATGTAATAGAGCATCCTATTCACAACCTGACTATTAGGCAGATATCCCTCGTACAACAATAATTCACTAAATGCTTGGGTAGATTCCGGAGTTACTTCATCCGAAGGAGTTTTCGCCAAAAAATCATCACAAGCCTGACAGATTAGCACAAGACTTATCAACAGTAATATATTCAATCTTCTCATGGTACTCCTATAAATTTAAATTAATTGAAAAATTATACGATGGAAGAATCGGTACATTCATGGAACCGGCTTCCGGATCTTCTTTATGCAACCGTTTATTCTTTATCACAAACAGATTCGTTCCCGTCAAACTGAAAGACAAAAAGGATAATTTCACGTTTGACAATATCTTCTCGGGCACTTTATAGGTCAAAGTCATCGATTTGCAACGCATGAAATCGGCACTCACTACTCGATGCTGGGAAGCATCCCACATTTCATAGATATTACTTGTTCCACCGGGGTGTATGCAAGATGCCGATTCCGTGGGACGCAAGAAACCCGGTTTGTTGGTTGTATTTTCATCCCCGGATTTTCTCCAGTGTTCAACAAATTCCACGGGCAAATTTGCATCGAATTTCGGAACGGTAACCGTATATTGCCCCTTCTGATAAACCGTACGCAACCGCTTCATTGCTCCCAAAGCAAAAGCGAAACTCGAATTAAAGGATAAATTCCGATAGGATAGGTTCACGTTAAATCCTCCTACTATATCCGGATTTTTACTACCGGAATGTACCAGATATTTCATCGGATCACTTCTTAATTCTTCTTTCGTGTAAGAGGTGTTTTCCCCTAAATCAAAAATAGGCATTCCATTGCTTCCCAATTCTTTAAAGTTCCACGACCAGAAAGAACCCACGGAGTAACCTGAAAAAGCGGAATACCCGTTCAAATAACTCAAGTACACATCTCTATACCCGGGACGTTTAACCTCGTTACGCGTAAAAGCCACGTTAGCCGACAAAACGAAGTTCCAATCTTTTGTTTTCACGACATTCCCCCTCAATGACAATTCAACACCCTCATTAGTCAACTTACTATCATTAAAATAAGTTTTCTCAACCCCGTACGCCAATGGCAATTGTCTATCATATAATACCTTATCACCAAATTTGATATAGTATTCCGCTGATAGCGAGAATCTGTTTTTCCAGAATCCCAAATCCACTCCAAAATTCACGGTACGCGTCTTCTCCCAATCCAGATCGGAATTGGGGATATTTCTCAATTGTAATTGGAATTCTCCCACGTAAGGATTTATCGCATTATTTCCGGTCAGATACCCGGCTATCAATTTCGGACTCACGCCATACACCACGTTTCCCTGAAAACCATAGCTCACTTTCACGTCGAGAGCACTTAACAAATTCTGATCTTTCATCCACTTCTCCTCCAACATGTTCCAACGACCACTCACGCTCCATATAGGAGAGAAACGGAACTTCTTGTTCTCACCGAAGCGATTGGTTCCATCCACGCTAAAACTAGCATTCAGCACGTAACGACGTTTGTAATCATAAACCAATGCTGCCATTACTTTCACGGCATTGTTGGGTCTGTCCGAAAGTGTCACGCGGTGTTTCGACGTCGAAGAACCATAATTATTGCCTAAAAAACCGGAATCATCTTTATTATATTCATAAAAAATAGTCTTTCCCCTGTCCGGGAAATAACCATAATCACTGGAATTAAAGCCACTGCTTTTCTGTGAAGAAATTTGACCTCCACCCATAAGATTCAACGAGTGAGCCTCCTTCCACACGTGGGTAAACCGAAGTGTTCCGCGAAGTTCCCATCGGTTATTATCCTGATCGCGGCGTTGGTAATATCCCCCGTATGGGTATTGGGAAAGCTTACTTTCCATTCCCCCGATATCGACAGTCCCGTAATCATACCCTCTTTTTCGTGCCATATAGGCACTTTGCTCCGTGGCGTAACCAATCTCCACTCCATGTGCCTCCTTATAAGCAAAAAGCAGTTCGCCCCGTAAACCCTTCCAAATATCCATTTTCAAATTTGCAGAAGCAGAAAATTCCGTTGTCTGGGTTTTCTTGGAAGTGTTTGCCAACTCGTCGAAAATATTAAACGTGATCGGGTTCTCGAATTTATATTTTATCCCGTCAACATCCCCGGATAAAGATTTTATCTCGGTGATATAACGCTCGTCAGGAGCAATCGTTCTCGATGTCTGCAAGGCATAATACATCGGGGTAGTTCCCATGAAACCCCATACTTTACGGCTCGAATAACCCATTTTTAAATCCGCTTTCAACCATTTAGCCAATTCCGTGTTCACCCGCACGTTAGCCGTGTAACGTTTCGTGTCGTCACCTTTTTGAGTTCCCCGGTCATTGGCAAGTCCCAATGAAACATAATACGTTGTATTTTGATTTCCACCGGAAACTGACAACGAATGATTATCACTTACCGTGTTCTCGAATAGCAAATCAAACCAATCCGTGTTAAGTTGCTCGCGGTATTGATACTCTTTCAAGGCATCCTCCAGTGACCCTTTCCCGTTCAAATAATCAATCATGGTTTTCTCGAAACCGTACTGTGGCAACACTTCAAACACAAGGCAATCGTCAAACATCTCTTTCGTGATAGCCATTCTCTGTTTAGAATTCATCATGTTAGCCGACTTCCGGTAACTCGGACGCTCCGTGAATTTCAAATTTCCCGTGTACGACACCGTCATTTTTCGGGCACTTCCTTTTTTAGTAGTAACCACAATAACCCCGTTGGCCGCTTTCGTTCCATAAATAGCGGTAGCTGCCGCGTCTTTCAGAAAAGTGATACTTTCAATATCCATCGGGTTCAAACCGGAAATGGCATTACCGAACATAGAGTAATCTTCCCCGTCCGACAAAGCCATTATATCTTCATTCGACAGGTTCATGATATCTTCCTGAATCACCCCGTCGACCACCCATACCGGAGCGGCATTACCCAACAATGTTGCCGTTCCCCGCATTCTCACCTTTGGCAAAGAAGAAGGACTGCCGGAACCATACAGCAACATCAAGCCCGGAATTTCACCCTGTAGAACATCTTCCACGGAAGTAGCTCCCGGCACCATAACATCTTCCATTTTCACCGTGTAGGTCGAAGCTGCCGACAATTCTTTGGCAATAGTCTGGTAACCCGTTACAACAACTTCGTCTACCTCTTCCACTTTTTCCCGCATCACAATCTCGTATACCATCACTTTCGTCACCGGAACAACTTGCGATTCCATTCCCACGAAACGGACAAGTAATTTCTCTTCTATACCGTCCTTCACGTTGATAGAAAAAAATCCCAGCGAATCCGTCACGGTTCCCTGTCGCGGGTTACTTTTCAAAAACACCACAACTCCCGCTAACCGATGCCCTTGCTCGTCTTTCACCACGCCATGAATCCTACGCTCTCGCTGTTGTGGTTGACTAACCGTCGCTTTCTTTGCGGATATCAATATCGTTTTATCAGAAATCTCGTAAACTAAATTAGTATTCTTCAGGCAGAGTTTCAACACTTCCTCCACGGTCGCATTTTTCACCTTCAGATCGACTCCTTTCACGGCTCTCACGTCCTGAATATTATACAGGATATAATACCCGGACAACGCGCGCAACTCCTTCAGCACCTGTTCCAGTGTCGCACCTTTCACTTCCATTTTAATTTGCTGTTGTCCCAATCCCGGCAATGCAGACAGCAAAGTCGGGAACAGCATCATGATTACAATTAGTCGCATCACTCGCAAAATTTTACTTTTCCACCCATGCAGGTGAACAATTAATCCTTGTTTTTTCATACATTTGTTACGTTTTTAATTTATTCTCGCGTCAATTGCCAAACCGAGGCGAGTTTAATTACAATCTGTCCGATAAGATTTACCCGATCTTATCGGATTTCTTTTATCACGATATTTCGACCCTTAATCGTGTAGTCCACGTTCTGGGTCTTTTTCAGCATATCCAATATTTTTGAAATATTCTCGTACTTCCGGATCACCCCGTAAAAAGTCTTTTCCCGCAACACGGGCGACTCGATCGTGATATCCACGTCATACCAACGGGCTAATTTACGCATCATACTCTCCATATTCTCCTCGTCAAACACAAAGAGCTGATCTTTCCATCCCACGTAACTTTCCACGCTGACTTCCCGGCTCTCAATATTCCCCGTGCGTACATTCATCTCTGCCTGTCGTCCGGGAGTCAGCACCACCGGTTGTCCCGGCTGTATTTCCGAAGTTACCCGCACACTTCCGTTTACCAACGTAGTCTGTATCACGGGCTCATTCCGATAAGCCATTACATTAAACGCGGTACCCAACACCCGTATCGCCATACCTTCACAATGTACCTCAAACGGTTTTCCCGTGCGTGTCACCTCGAAATAGGCTTCACCTTCCAGATACACATCCCGTCGCTCACCCGTGAAAACCACCGGGTAACGCAACCGGGTTTCCGAATTCAACCACACCCGTGTCCCGTCTGCCAGTGTCAAGCGATACTCTCCCCCGCGGGGAATAATTATCGTGTTGTACTCCAACTTTGTCCCCGAAACATTTCCATCCACTTGATAAGCGAGTATATTTAAATCATTCTTTACCGTTATTCCGGCCATACGCGAAAGGTCTTTTGCCTCTCCGGCTGTCAAATCTATCCTGCTGCCATCAGCCATTTCCAATATAGCACGTTCTCCACCGGGAAGCACATCCGCCACCACCGGACTCGGCTTCTGCTCTTCGCTCGTGAATAAAAGGATTCCTACAGCCAGCAAAGGTATCAATAACACGGCAGCCACCCGCACAAACCAACGTATCCGTCGAACTTTTCGTCCGGTCTGCCGCACGCCGGGCATTACCCTCTCCTTCACCTTATCCAAGGAATAAGCCTCGTATTCCCGCAATCTTCCGGCAACAAATTCCACCTCTGTCACCCGTTCGTAAAAAGCCTTGTGTTCATCACATTCCGCCAACCATTCTTCCAAAGCTTTCTCTTCATCCGGAAGAATAATTCCTTTCATTCGGGCTGCAATCCACGAAGCTATCTTCAAATTATTCTTGTCATTTACCATACTTGCATTTCCACCATTTGAACAAATAACGACTACCCTATCAAAAAGAATGACAAGTTTTCCATTTATTTTGAAAAAAAATAATCCATCTTAAAAATTAACCGATACGAACTAAACAAAATCCGATATAAATTCTTGGAAACTACACAGTGTTTTACACGGATTTCGCCATACCGGATTATTCGGCAACAATCTCTACAGCCATAAAAAAGCTTCCCCGAAAACCACTAACACGACTCCTACACCAAAACGATTTTTTAAGGTCGTCATCGCCCGTTGTTTTTGTGTTTTCACCGTGTGGATAGATACTTTCAACGTGTCGGCAATCTCTTGATTACTCAAACCTTCCAATCCCAATTTGAATACCCGGGCACATTCGGTCGGCAATTCTTCTATCGCCCGATAGAGTTGCCCCAGCAATTCCTCCTCGATCATCTTCTCGTCCAAAGTATCTTCGCTCAACTCCCGAATCAGCTCGTTTTCATGCTTCTCTATCACTTGCTGATGCTTTAATTGATCCAAACACTTATTCCGGGCACTCTGGTAAAGAAATACACGAATCGGTAGTAAAGCAACAAAATCTTTCCGCCGCTCCCACAAACTCATAAAACTTTCCTGTACAATGTCTTCCGAGAAAACATCATTTTTCAGAATAGAGTTACAATAAAAATAAAGAGACTTGCCGTAAGTTGTCAACAAGAAAGCCAAAGCTTCCTCATCGCTTTCCCGGAGTCTTTTCACCAGATAATCCGGCTCTTCCCGAAATCTCTTGTTTTGTAAACTTCTATCTATCACGATGCATAAATTTATACAGGATCATTTCAATATCAACGGTATTCGCTTCCGGCAAATAATTCCATTTGTCGTGATTCCCTCCACGGTAACGGTATATTTCCCGTAAGTATCAGCGGTATAGAACGACAGCTTTGCCGGATTTCCCTTGTCTATCGTCACAACCGGCTTCCAGTAAATCGTGGAACGTTCGTCATAGCGATTATCTTTGCGTACGGAATCCACGTCATATTTCGGTACATAGAATTCGTCCGGTACTTGATAACCCAGTAGCTTAAACGGTAATACGTTCGGACGTCCCAAGGGTTTCGGAGTCCATCCCGGTTCCGCTGAAATAATCAACACCCCGTTCGCTCCTCGTTCGCCAAAAAAGATCTGTCCCTGCATACGGTCTAACAAAGATATATTCCGTAACGCACCCACCGGAATCAACCGGATTTGATCCATCGGCTCCTCGAAATCATTCACCAGTACATAAAGTTTACGCCCGAACTGCTTGAAACAATCTTCCCCCTCGTCATCCTTCTCGAAAGTGACACCGGGCAACAATTGGATAATCTGGGTAATATCGAACATCCCATTCTCGGCAATTTGGGCGGAATCCAACTGGTGGTTCGCCAGATTATCATAGAACGAGTAGGACTTCTTGATTTTCCGCCGGACGACTTGCACCTCGTCCAACACGTATATTTTCTCGCCATTCTCGTAATAGTAATTCAACCCGTGTTGCTTGTAAAATTCCTCTTCTTTCTTTTTCTCCTGCATATTATAGGGTAAGTCATAAACGGCAGGTAAAAATTCATCCTCATCCACTCTCACGGTAACACCCCGACGCCCTTTCGCACTCAATGCCTGTACCAGAAAACTCGTGCTGTCATGGAATGCTATTCCGTCCACGACAAAATTTCCCGTTTCGTCCGTTTCCACCATACGGCAAAGCCCGTAATTGGAAATCAACACGATATTCGCTCCCTTTGACTTCTTCCCCCAGAAATTATTTACCCGTCCGGACACGATTTGTCCGATTTCCAACGGGAATTTCATTTCAGAGAACTCTCCTTTGGCAATCTTGGAAATATCAAACCGGGTCCACCCGTGAGTCATCATCACGAGGTCAAGGTGCGCGGCAACCTCCGGGGTTGTATCGTTAAAGTAATACGCGGGATGATCTATATACCCCTTTATATCGGAAGTCATCAGCAAATTGGACAAAATATTATCCTCCAGCGAATCCTGCACCACCTTATCATTGTCCGTGACAGAAATAGAAAAAGAGCCGTCCAGATATCCCTTGAAAGGTTCATCGAAATCAATTTCCATCTCCACCAGTTCCCGGCTGACGTAAGTCGGTTTATTCGTGGTAATCTTCAATTCGGGACGCTGTTTGAGCTTCCTGAAAAACAAACGCTGGCTATACACGTTAGCATCCCCGTCCATCAACACGATATGTGAAATTCCTTCCGGAATAACGCTCATATCGATACTTCCTTTCATTAATCCGTTTACCCGGTTGGACCCCAGAAGCATACCGCGGCAATGTACCAGAACATACAACTCTTTCGGTAATTTCGCATTCACTGCCTTAATTACCCGATAATGTAACATAGAGTCCTGCCCGATAAGCGAGATACCCCACCCGTCGTCAGAAACCTTCGGCAAATCAAATCGCTTTTCGACCCCTTCTTCCGTTCTCATGACGGCATAAAATTCCTTACCCGGATTCACCGGTAACTTGAAACATCCCATCCCGTCATGTACTGTTTCTATCGTGGCAATCACCACGGAATCCTGATATATTTCTCCGCTGGCATGAACGGCACGCCCATCCGCCCCAATAGCCTTGAACGCCACTTTCTGCCAATTATTGGACAACAACGAACCGCCTTCCGGGAAAAACTGCACGTCAAAATCCCGCAAATGGGCTGGTATATGAATATATCGTTTGAAAGGAAACGGACGTCCCTCCGGAAACTCCACCTCGATAGTTTTCATCGTGGTATCAATCTTCACCTCGAATTTCCCCTCCTTATTCGTCCGGGCGTTTTTCTTGGAATACTGATCCTTTTTAATTCCGGCGATATATGTCAGTAAAACCCCATCATAAGGCTCTCCCTCGCTGTCCAGCAACCGAATCGTCGCCGTGTAATTATTCTCCCGGTTTTTCGTGTAAGTCACATCCGTCCACACCTTGGAATCTTCCGGATTTATAACCCGTATTTTCTTCTTGAACAGGAAATCCTCCCCTTGATTCTGCATATAGTAAGTATATCCCCGCAAACAATAATCCCCTTGTTGCAAATCCTTCGGGATGTTCACCTGACCGTAAAAAGAGGAATCCCGTGACACCACCTTGATACGCTGCACAATAGAATCCCGTCGGTCTACCAGATCAACATACACGAATCGACTGTACACGATAGGCTGCAAGCCCGCCGCATGAACAAGATACGCCCGAAACCAGACTTTTTCCCCCACGTTATAGACACTTTTATCCGTGTGCAGATAAAGTTTTTCCTGCTGCAATTCCCGAATCTGTGCCGTGAGGTTACTCAATAACTTTTTCTCGAACGGGGACATTTCCTTAAACGCATAAGCCAGTAAAATAATCCCTAAAATGACAACGACTTTTTTCATACACCTACCACATAAAATTATTTATTCCTTTTAAACAGACTCCTCATCACGTCCGCCAAATCATCCAGACTATCATGTGAATCCGCATGCGGTATACTCTTTAGCGCTCCAAGTTCCTGTTCACCTATACCTATTTGCATCGGGTAAATCAAAATACAACTATGCCTATTGAAATATTTGTTCAGATACGTCGGCACCAACGTCATGTTTTTCACGTAAGACGGGTAATTCCGACGGCTCATCACGATCATCAAAGCATCGTTCTCCTTTACATCACGGGAAATAATCAAGAAATCATCCCAATCGGCAAATTCATTAAATTCGACTTCAACAGCATGTTTCGCATTCACTTCCTGCAAGACCGACAACACCGAGGCATCAGCATAAAATATAATTTTACTACTCGAATTTTTAGCAATATTCCATATCCGTATAACCCAATACGGGAAACCGATTTCCCGTTCGGCACGAGGGGGAACCACCACGATATATCGTTTGATTGTCGATAAGGGTTGCGACGGACGGTACACCAAAGTAGTCGTCGCACATTTCGACAAAACCCGGTCTGTCAGATTACCTAAGAAAGTATCCGATATCTCGCCCTCTTTACGGAGTCCCAACACGATATCCGTGATCTTATGTTCTTTCGTGGCATTTTTGATACCGTTCACCACGTCGTCGTCATAGCGCAAAGAAGTCACTAACTGGTTGTCCGTGGCGGCTGCCGCTTTCGTGGCTTTTTCCAATAACAGATTCGCTCTTTTTTCTGCCGTCGAATCACCCGTGTCCGCTTTAATCACGTTCAAAGCGGTCATGACCGACTTCGCTTTCTTTGATTTTATGGTTACGGCAAGATTGACCAACTCTTCCACGTTCTCGATATTACTCAACGGGATCAATATCCGGTCTTCCGCATCCTCGTCACTTTCCATCTCTTCCTCGGCAAACTCCGCCAAGGCTACCTCTTGCGCCCCTTTCTGCGTGGCAAAGGAAGCGACAATACAAGTCACCAGAATCATCACGATCGTACCGTTCAACACGCTCTCGTTCAGCAAACGAATCGGTTCCCCGTTCGGTGTCGTCCCTAATATCACGTTATACCCGACCAACACGGCTGCCAAAGTTGCCGCGGCTTGTGCGTTACTCAACCCGAAAATCAACGTTCTCTCCGAACTCGTGAATTTAAAATTCCGTTGAGTCAACCATGCCGGAATAAACTTGGAAACCGTGGCTACCACCGTCATAACTACTGCTACCCATATCGAAGTCAGATCATTAAAAAACACGTGAAAATTAACCAGCATCCCGACTCCTATCAAAAAGAACGGAATAAAAAGAGCGTTTCCCACGAACTCGATCCGGTTCATCAAAGCGGAAGTATTCGGAATCAGACGATTCAATGCCAACCCCGCAAGGAATGCCCCGATAATTGCCTCCAACCCGGCGGCTTCCGCCAAGAAAGAAGCCAAGAAAACCAATCCCAGCACAAAAATAAATTGCCCTACCCGATCATCATAACGCTTGAGATACCAATGTCCCACGACGGGAAAAACCCACAAGACAATAAACGCGAACAATACCGTCGAAACTCCCAGTCTGATCCAAAAACCTTGAGTCAGTTCCCCGGTAGACATTCCGACAATCACCGCCAACACGAGCAAAGCGAGCAGACAAGTAATAACAGTCCCCCCGATCGCAACATTAACCGCCCTGTTTTTCGTGATCCCGTATTTACTGACAATCGGGTAAGTCACCAAAGTATGCGAAGCAAACATACTCGCCAACAATATGGAAGTCGGATAAGAAAAATCCAATAAATAGACTCCCGCAAACGTTCCCAGAATCATCGGAATAAAAAACGTGTACAAACCGAATATTAAACTTCTCTTGCTATTCTTTTTGAAATCCGCCATGTCTATTTCCAGACCGGCAACAAACATGATATACAATAATCCTACCGTCCCGAACAACACGATACTGCTATCCCGATCCATAACGTGCAAACCGTAAGGACCTATCACCGCCCCGGCTATGATCAAACCGACAATATCCGGAATCCGGAACCGGTGTAACAAGAGAGGTGCAAACAGAATAATAAAAAGAATTACAGAGAATATCAACACCGGATTGGTCAGAGGCAATGTAACACTTAATATATTCAGATGCATCATAGGAAAAAAATTTAATTCTTTGCATTACAAATTTATTCTTTTTTAATGAAGAGAAAATCAAAAAAAGATAAATTTGTAGGCAAAATCATCAAAACTTTTAAAATAGCAAGTATCCATGAGAACTCTCATTAGCCTATTTCTGTTTATATCACTACTTTACTCGTGTCAAGACACGAACGTAAAAAAGCAACCCGTTGATTGGGTAGACCCACAAATCGGTTCAGTGCATTGTCGTTGGTTCTTCTATACACCCGCGGCACTCCCTATGGGTATGGCAAAATTAGCCCCGACGACAAACGCCTATGGAAGTTACGGAAGTTGGACTCCCTGTGGATATGATGACCGCCATCATTCAATCGAGGGCTTTGCCCATTTTCACGAGTTTCAAATCGGGGGAGTCGTGACAATCCCAACCACGGGCACATTGAAAACACTTCCCGGTTCTCTTGAAAATCCGGATGAAGGTTATCGTTCCCGCATCGACAAGAACACGGAATGCTCCACACCGGGGTATTATTCCGTGAATCTCACCGATTACAATATCAAAGCCGAACTCACGGCAACAACCCGCACGGGTTTTCACCGCTACACTTTCCCCGAATCATCGGAAGCAAGAATATTATTCGACATCGGACACAAACAAGGCGAAAGCGCAACCGTGACCGACGCAGAAGTAACCTATCATCCCGAAAGCAACGAGGTGACCGGTTGGGTGGAAAACTATCCGGTTTACGCTATTTTCTGTCAACCGGAGGGAAAAGTGAAAATCTACTTTGCCGCCAAACTGGATAAGCAACCGGAATCCGTCGGTACATTTATCAATGACAAGATTACCGAAAATTCTCACGCCGTGCAAGGTCCCGGATGCGGATTATTCTTGAATTTCAAGACAAAAGAGCAGGAACAGATACAAATGCAGGTAGGACTATCCTACACGAGCATTGAAAACGCCCGCAACAATCGGGAAATAGAGTCAAAAGGCAAAACATTCGACAACGTGAGAAACAGCGCTCGCGAAACATGGAACGAAATGCTGGGACGCGTACAAGTCGAGGGTGGAACCGATGAAGACAAAACCAAATTCTACACCGGACTATACCATGCTTTACTCGGCAGAGGCATTGCCAACGACATAAACGGGCAATTTATTCAACATGACAAAACGGTCGGTCAAATTCCCTTGGATGAACACGGGCTACCGCAATACGCCCACCACAACACGGACGGCATGTGGGGCGGCTTCTGGAACCTCACGCAAATATGGACTCTCGCCTACCCGGAAATCTATTCCAGCTACGTGAAATCCAATCTCGACTTCTACAAAAATTCCGGTTGGTTACATGACGGCGAAGCCGCAGGAGTCTACACGAATGGCGTGCAAACCAACTTTCAAGGGCTAGTGATTTGTGCCGCTTATCAGGCAGGCATCCGGGACTTCGATATCCACACGGCATGGGACGCCGTGCGTAAAAACGAATTGGAATACATCGGCAGGGACATGGGTAACGGGAAATACGATAACGAATACTTTATCAAGAGGAGCTATATACCCCTGAAAGATTACCTGTACCCGAACGAATGGGTATGCAATTTCGGGGCATCCCACACGCTGGAATACGCATTCAGTTGCTATGCCGCAGCACAATTGGCAAAGGCCTTGGGCAAAACAGCCGAGTATGACACGCTGCTACATTACTCGCATGCTTACAAAAACCTTTTTGACCCCGAAACAAAATACATACGCCCGCGGGAAGAGGACGGCACATTCATGAAAGATTTCGACCCGATGAAAGGCTGGAAAGGATTCCAAGAAGGGAATGCCGCCCAATACACGTGGTACGTTCCGCATGACGTGAAAAATCTAATCTCCCTCATGGGAATAGATGTCTTCAACGAAAGATTGGAAAACACGTTCGCCGAGTCACGCAAGACTCTTTTCGGCGGCGGCAAAGAAATCGACAGTTTTTCGGGTGTCGAGAAACTGTACAACCAAGGTAATCAACCTTGCCTGCACGATGCTTGGTTATTCAATTATTCCGGCAAACCTTGGTTGACTCAACTATATACCCGTCTAATTTGTGACGAGTTTTACGGACTCACTCCCGAACACGGCTATGGCTACGGGCAAGATGAAGACCAAGGACAACTGGGAGCATGGTACGTACTGGCTGCCATGGGACTGTTCGACGTGCAAGGGGGAACAAACATCACCCCGTCCTACCAAATCGGTAGCCCCAAATTCAACAAGATTACAATCAAACTTAACCCGAAATATTATTCCGGAAAAGAATTTATCATTGAAACGGAAAATTGCTCCCCGACAAACTATTACGTTCAATCCGCCACGTTAAACGGCAAACCGTTGGACGACTGCTGGTTCTATCGTAAGGAAATCATGAACGGCGGACATTTAAAATTAAAAATGGATTCTATTCCCAATACCCAATGGGGTATCGCATCCATACCCCACTCGAAATAAAAAAATAGAGGCGTTTCAATGAAACGCCTCTATTTTTTTATTATCAAACAATTTATTTTACCTCCCAAACGTCACCGCTGTTCAATAAATCGTCAACACAATGAATCGGTGATTTTGCTTTCACGTCTTCAATCTGTCCTTCCAGTGCATCATTATAAGTAATGCCTTCCACATCACGGATAACTCCCAATGCCACGGGATATTCCGGAGCTTTCATGTGCACCAGCATCCAATGTATAGAGGGATTCACACTATGAGCGTCATGTACCATGATATCGTCAAGAGTGATGCCATCTTTACCTATCTCCACAACTTTCAACTTTCCGGCTTTCATATCGAACATGATACCTTTATCTTTGTTCTTTCCAAAAACCATCGGTTCACCGTGTTTCAAAATCAACTGACGTTCCTCTTTCATTTCTTTATCGGTAATCGCGGCATGAGCACCATCGGCAAAAATCACACAATTCTGAAGAATCTCCACAACTGCAGTCCCTTTATGACGCACACCGGCCTCGATCACCTCGGCAGTCAAATTAATATTCATATCCAACGAACGAGCAAAGAATTTTCCTTGTGCACCGATTACCAATTCTCCGGGATTAAACGGAGTTTCAATCGTACCGTAAGGAGAAGTTTTAGTCTTCGTACCCAATTTCGTGGTCGGAGAATACTGTCCTTTTGTCAAACCGTAAATCTCGTTATTGAACACTAAAGTGGTAATATCGATATTCCGACGGATAGCGTGAATAAAGTGATTACCCCCGATTGCCAACGCATCTCCGTCACCGGAAACCTGAAGGATATTCAATTTCGGGTTAGCACTCTTTGCCCCGGATGCTATCGCGGCAGCACGCCCATGAATCGTGTGGAAACCATACGTGTTCATGTAGTAGGGGAAACGAGAAGAACACCCGATTCCGGAAATAACTGCCCACGATTCTTTCGGGTACCCCAATTCAGCCATGGCCTTTTGTACAGAGTTGATGATACCATGGTCACCGCAACCCGGACACCAACGAATCTCTTGGTTGCTCTTAAAATCTTTCGGTGTATATTGTTCTGCCATGATTATTTTCCTAATAATTCGGTTATTTTTTCTTTCAGCTCAACTACCGTGAAAGGTAATCCTGCTACTTTGTTATATTGATAATAAGTATATGCCGGGAATTTAGCTCTCAAATATTGAGCAAATTGTCCCAAGTTCAACTCGCAAACAATAATCTTTTTGAATTTCGCAAGCACTTCACCCGTGTTCTTCGGAAGCGGATTAATAAAATTGAAGTGAGCCAAACTAACATCCGCACCCTCTTCTCTCAGTTCCTTTACCACGGAATACAAGTGACCGTAAGTACCACCCCATCCGACAACAAGCACGTCGCCACCATCTTGGCTTCCGAACACTTCCTGTTCCGGGATATAATCGGCAATCTTAGCCACTTTCGCATCACGCAAGTCAGTCATCACCTGATGGTTTTCAGGAACATAACTAATCTCTCCGGTAACATTTACTTTTTCCAAACCACCGATGCGGTGTTCCAGACCTTTCGTTCCCGGCAAAGCCCACATTCTAGCCAAAGTTTCCGGATCACGAGCGTAAGGCTTGTAATCATCTCCCTCTTTAGCCACTCTCGGGGTTATCACCGGAAGATCTTTCATTGCCGGAATCTTCCACGGTTGCGCACCGTTTCCAAGATAACCGTCAGTCAACAGAACAACGGGAGTCATATGTTCAACAGCTATTTTAGCTGCCCAGAACGCGTAATCAAAACAGTTACCCGGGGTACTTGCTGCTACAACAGGCATAGGACTTTCACCGTTACGCCCGTAAAGAGCCTGCAACAAGTCGGATTGCTCCGTCTTCGTGGGAAGACCTGTTGAAGGACCACCGCGTTGAACGTCAACAATAACCAAAGGCAATTCAGCCATTACAGCCAATCCGGCAGCTTCGCTCTTCAATGCAAGGCCGGGACCGGAAGTAGTAGTTATAGCCAGATTACCCACGTAACTTGCACCGATAGAAGTACAAATTCCGGCAATCTCATCCTCTGCCTGATAGGTTTTCACTCCTAAATCGCGTCTTAATGCTAATTCCTGTAAAATATCCGTTGCCGGAGTAATAGGATAAGAACCGCAGAACAAAGGTAAATTAGCCTTTTCAGCCGCTGCAAGGAATCCCCACGCAGTTGCCTTGTTTCCGGTAATCGTACGGTAGCGACCTTTTTCTATATGAGCGGGAGCCACATTGAAGTGTACAGCTAAAGCGTGTACGTTGGCAGCATAATTAAATCCGCTTTCCAAAACTTTCACGTTAGCTTTCGCGATCTCCGGTTTCTTACCGAATTTTTGGTTAATAAAATCTCTCGTGTGATCTACCGTACGGTCAAACATCCAGTATATCATACCAAGAGCAAACATATTCTTACATTTAACGATAGATTTTTGATCCAGACCGCTGTCTTTCAAAGCTTCTTCCGTCAAAGTTGTCACTTTTACCGGGACTACATTATAATCCTGCAAGACAACATCTTCCAATGGATTTGCCTTATACCCTGCTTTCTCGATGTTCTTATCATTAAATGCATCCAAATTCACGATAATCGTTGCACCCTTTTTAGCCCAACGCAAATTAGCTTTCAGAGCGGCAGGATTCATCGCCACAAGCACATCAGCAAAATCACCCGGGGTTTTCACCGGATTATCCCCAATATGTACCTGAAAACCGGAAACACCACCTACAGTTCCTTGCGGTGCGCGTATCTCCGCGGGATAATCCGGAAACGTTGATACTCCGTTTCCAAATAAAGCTGCAGCATCCGAGAACTGCGAACCCGTCAATTGCATACCGTCTCCCGAATCCCCCGAAAAACGGATTACAATATTTTTTTTGTCGATAACTTCTGTCTTTTCACTCATGACTTAGTTACTTGTTCTTTAATATTAAATTACAAAATGTATATTACAAAATCACACAATTTTTATGTTGTAAAACATGCGTAAAGGTAGCCAATACAAATATCTAAACAAGTTTGCATCATTATTTTTTTCTCTCGATATATACCATTGACAATCAAGCCTGAGCATGTTGAAAAACATGTTTTTCAACACAAATAAAATAAAACAGTTCTAAACAAGGCTCGTTTTTCCGCCTTTTTTTGTTACTTTCTTGTTACGGTTGAAAATTCTAATGAATAATTTCCCTTTCAAAATGGAACAAAAACCTACCCAAAATTGTATAGATAATAAGTTTTGTATAATTTTATCGAATATATCGTGTATAATAACATATTAAATATTAAGACATATTACCATGAAACATTACTTGATTCTTCTCTGCTTGGTTATGGGGCTCGCAAGTTGCGGAAAGAAATCAAAACTCTCCGATTTCATCGAAAATCCCGACGACCGAAACCCGTACACGATCAGCGCCAATCACGTGGGACCTATTCAAAGAGGCACGAATATCAACAAGTTATACTCGTTATACCCTAAAAAACAAATCAAACTGATTAAAAACAAAGAAGGATTCTTCAATCAAGAGTTTGACGACTACAACGTGTATGACCGGGAGGGGAAATTATTATTCACCGCCACCTCCGAAGTCGCGGGAGATACCAGTTCATACATCAACCGTATTATCATCCGGGATACCGTCTTCAAGACGGCAGAGGGCATCGGGCTCAACTCCACGCTGGGACAACTCCGGGATGCCTATCACAATATTCATTTCCTTCCCTCTTCGGGCGAGATCGTTGTTTCTGTTCCGAAAGTCAGCACAAACTTTCTAATTAACAAAGCTAACTTGGATGATTCTTGGTGGGATAACACGAACAATGAAGTAATCGAGAAAAACATTCCGGACAGCACACAAATAGACGGGGTTATTGTTTTCTGGAACACGAAAGAGGCCGCATCACGGGTTCCGGCTGTATTCACGGCAAACTTCTGGAATGAAATGCTGACCAAATTAATCACTTGGTGCGTGATACAACTTCCCTCCATCGCGATATTAATCGTCCTTTTCGTTTCATTACTCCGGGCATTACGCTTCACAACCAAAAAAATGAAAAAAATTGCCGTATCAAAAGCCCACAAAGCCGCAGATATTGACGACATGGAAGCGGAAAAACGGATAAACACACTCACGGGTATTATATATGGTATCGGAAGAATCTTCTTATGGGTCATCTTCCTTTTGATTCTTCTCGGCAAATTCAATATCAACATCGCCCCCATCCTTGCCAGTGCCGGTATTGTCGGTCTGGCTGTCGGCTTCGGCGCACAGGAACTCGTTCGGGACTTTATTTCCGGTTTCTTTATCCTGCTGGAAGATCAATTGCGTACCGGGGACTGGGCTGTTATCAACGGCACGGAAGGTTTGGTCGAGAAAATAGAACTACGTACCGTTACCCTACGGGACAGTTCCGGCATAGTACACATTTTCCAAAACGGAAAAATTAATACCCTCTCGAACATGACAAAAGAATGGTCTGCCATCGTCCTGCAAATCGGTATAGCGTACAAAGAAGACACGGACAATGCCGTCATGCTCATGCAGCAAGTCGGTGATGAAATGTATAACGACCCAGTTTACAAGGAACTGATGCTTGAACCGATATCCATCAGCGGCGTCAATGACTTCGCGGACAGTGCCGTTGTTATCCGTCTTGTCCTCAAAACCAAACCCATGCAACAATGGGCTGTCGGAAGAGAATATCGCAGGCGTCTGAAAAAAGTATTTGACGCGAAAAACGTCGAATTTCCGTTCCCGTACAGGACTCTCACGTGGGGCGATAGTTCCAATCCCATCAAACTAAAAATAGAAAACTCCGATTCGGACACTTCCGATATTCCAAAATAACTTTTAATTTATATTGCATTATGGCTAGATTTCTGAAAGATCGGACAAAATCACAAGGAGCCGCTCCCGGTTCCCTTATCTTTATCGGGAAACAGAAAATGACTAAAAATTCGATCCATGTCATACAATACACCCCGGAAGGAGTCAAAGAATCCTTTCCGGAAACAGTCGACGGTATCAGTAATATGGTATCCAACGACCACATGACATGGATCAACATATCCGGTCTTCAGAACACAGGCCTGATTGCCGAAATAGGAAAAGCATTCGATATATCTTCCCTTTTTCTGGAAGACATTTTAAACACAGACCAGCGTCCCCGGTTCAGCGATGAATCCGACCACCTGTACATTATTGCCAAATCTTTCTATTTAGGCAAAGAAGATGATGTCGTGCACATGGAACAACTCTCTTTCATCGTCGGCTCACACTACCTGATTACGGTACAGGAAACCGACGCAGATTATTTCAAGGATGTAAAGAAACGCCTTTATGACGGGAAAACCCGTATCCGCACTTATGGCACGGACTATCTTTGCTATGCGCTGCTGGATACAATTGTAGACAGCTATATCATCAACTTGGAAATACTGGGTGCCGATATTGAGTCAAGAGGAAAAACAATTCTCGAATCCGACGTGAAAACAATAGAAGGTCTTTATCATTACAAAACGGAATTATCCTACATCCGGAAAAACGTCCGTCCTTTCAAAGAAGTCACCTCCCGTTTCACGAACTGTGATTCGCCCCTGATCAATGAACGCACGTACACCTATCTGCACGACTTGGACGACTTGGTTCTACAAGCACAGGAAGCTATCGAAATCTACTACTCCATGGTATCCGACCAGATCAATCTTTACCAAACCAACACTAGCAACCGGATCAACGACGTCATGAAAGTATTGACAATTTTCTCCGCCATCTTCATCCCGCTCACTTTCATCGCCGGCATCTACGGAATGAACTTCCAATACATGCCCGAACTAAATCACCGCTACGCTTACTTCATCCTATGGGGTATCATGATTCTCATCACCATCATCATGCTACTCTATTTTAAACGGAAAAAATGGCTTTAGTAATTTTAGATTTACGATTTCAGATTTATGATTCCAGTCGCACAAATCTGCGCTTTTGATTGCTAAATTACAAATTGAATAAGTACGTGGGAATCTAAAATCATAAATCTGAAATCGTAAATTACTAAGCCTGTCCCTTCGTTCCCAAATCCAACGGGAACATCGGAGTTCCGGGACCACCACCTTCGGGCAAGTTAATTTTACCGAAATTCATTTCAAATTTACGGATGTTATCTTGTAACGCCAACATCAAACGTTTGGCATGTTCCGGGGTCAGTATGATACGACTCTTCACGTCAGCCTTCGGCACACCCGGCATAATACGAATAAAATCCACGATAAACTCCGACGAGGAATGGGAAATTATAGCCAGATTAGCATAAGTCCCTTGTGCCACCTCATGACTTAATTCGATATCAAGTTGTTGTTTTTTCTCTTCCATAATGGTTCGGTTATAGTTATAAAACAATAGAGGCGCCTTTCGGCGCCTCTATCTTATCGTTATTTTTCCATCCTTTCGAGATCCGCCTTAGAGCCTACGATCATACCTCTAAACTCTTTCATACCTGTTCCCACTGGTATCAAGTGACCGCAAATCACGTTCTCTTTCAATCCTTCCAGAGGATCGACCTTACCGTAAATTGCAGCTTCGTTCAACACCTTCGTGGTCTCTTGGAATGAAGCAGCAGAGATAAAGCTTGCCGTCTGCAATGCAGCGCGGGTAATACCTTGTAATACCTGTGCCGAAGTTGCGGGCACCGCATCCCTAGCCTCTATCACCTTCAAGTCACGACGTTTCAATTGAGAGTTAATATCTCTCAACATACGTACCGTGATAATTTGTCCCGGTTTCACCCGATCCGAATCTCCGGCATCCAGTACAACTTTCTTACCGTAGATTGAATCGTTTTCTTCCATGAACTCACCTTTGTCAACGATTTGGTTTTCCAAGAACCTCGTGTCTCCGGCATCTTGAATCAATACCTTACGCATCATTTGATGTACGATAATCTCGAAGTGCTTATCGTTAATCTTCACACCCTGCATACGATACACATCCTGTACCTCGTTCACGATATATTCCTGTACTTTGATCGGTCCCTCGATATTCAGAATATCGATCGGGGTAATCGCACCGTCAGACAACGGGGTTCCGGCACGTACATAGTCGTTCTCCTGAACCAATATCTGTTTTGACAGAGATACCAGATACTTCTTCACCTCTCCGGCTTTAGAAGTTACGATGATCTCGCGGTTACCGCGCTTGATCTTACCATAAGTTACCTCCCCGTCAATTTCCGATACAACCGCGGGGTTCGACGGGTTACGAGCTTCAAACAACTCGGTAACACGAGGAAGACCTCCCGTGATATCGCCTGCCTTACCAACAGCCCTCGGAATCTTCGCGATCGTACTACCTGCCGTTACCTCTGCACCTTCTTTTACAACGATGTGAGCGCCTACCGGCAAGTTGTAACTCTTGATCATATTTCCTTCCGCATCATTGATACGCAAAGCGGGAGCTTTCATCTTATCACGGAACTCGATGATAATCATCTCTCTAAATCCGGTCGTTTCGTCAGATTCTTCCTTGTAGGTTTCACCCTCAATCAAGTTCTCCAACCCGACAGTTCCGGCAAATTCAGTAATGATCAACGCATTGAACGGGTCCCATTCACAAAGCAACTCACCTTTATTTACTTCATCACCATCCTTCACGAACAATTTAGCCCCATAAGGGATAGCGTGAGAAATCAATATAATATTCGTGTTTTTATCCAGAATGCGCAACTCCGTCAAACGTCCGACAACAACATCACAAGTCGTTCCGTTATCCAACACATGCTCGACAGAACGCAATTCCTCATACTCGACATAACCGTCATATTTCGCTTTCAACGAGTTCTCGCTGGAAATATTTCCGGCAGTACCTCCCACGTGGAAAGTTCTCAATGTCAACTGGGTACCCGGCTCACCAATAGACTGTGCCGCAATAACTCCGACAGCCTCACCTTTCTCAACCATACGGCTGGTAGCAAGGTTACGTCCATAACATTTAGCACAAACTCCTTTCTTCGCCTCACAAGTCAGTACAGAACGTACTTCAACTCGCTCGATCGGTGATTTTTCAATAATATCGGCAATCACTTCCGTGATCTCGTCACCCGATGCCACGATCAATTCACCGGTATTCGGGTGATAAATATCATGCACGGACACGCGTCCCAATATTCTCTCGGACAAAGAAGATACGATCTCCTCGTTATTCTTGATAGCCGAAATGGTAACCCCTCTCAACGTACCGCAGTCTTCCTCGGTAATCGTGATGTCATTTGCCACGTCAACCAGACGACGAGTCAGGTATCCGGCGTCTGCCGTCTTCAATGCCGTATCCGCCAAACCTTTACGAGCACCGTGGGTTGAAATGAAGTACTCCAACACCGAAAGCCCTTCCTTGAAGTTCGCCAAAATCGGGTTCTCGATAATCTGACCACCGGTAGCTCCGGATTTTTGGGGTTTCGCCATCAATCCACGCATACCACCCAACTGACGAATCTGCTCGCGAGATCCACGGGCTCCGGAATCCAACATCATGTAGATAGAATTGAATCCCTGGTCGTCAGATGCCAACTGCTTCATCAAAGTTGAAGTCAAGTTAGCGTTCACGTGTGTCCAAATATCAATAATCTGGTTATATCTTTCATTATTGGTAATGAATCCCATGTTATAGTTCATCATCACCTCTTCCACTTGATCGTATCCCTCCTGCAACAAATCTTGCTTGTTCTCCGGCACGATAACGTCACCCAAGTTGAATGACAAACCACCCTCGAACGCCTTACGGTACCCCAAGTCTTTGATATCATCCAAGAACTTGGCGGTCACATCCACCCCGCAACGTTTGAACACGTCACCGATGATGTCACGCAAAGCTTTCTTCGTGATCAAGGTATTAATATACGGATAATTCTTCGGGGTAAACTGATTCAATATCACACGACCGACAGTAGTCTTAATCATGTGGTTGATCGCATTCCCTTCATTATCTACATCATCAATTTTCACTTCAATCTCGGCATGCAAATCCACAGCCCGCTCGTTGAAAGCGATAATCACTTCCTCGGGAGCATAGAACTTCAAACCTTCACCCTTCACGCCTTTTCTCGGTTTCGTGATATAGTACAAACCGAGTACCATATCTTGAGAAGGTACCGTGATAGGCGCACCGTTAGCCGGATTCAAGATGTTATGCGAACACAACATCAAAATCTGCGCTTCCAGAACAGCCTCGTTACCTAACGGCAAATGCACAGCCATCTGGTCACCGTCAAAGTCGGCATTAAATCCGGTACAAGCCAAAGGATGCAAACGGATAGCCTTACCCTCGATCAATTTCGGCTGGAAAGCCTGAATACCCAAGCGGTGCAAAGTCGGCGCACGGTTCAACAAAACCGGATGCCCTCTCAACACATTTTCCAGAATATCCCAAACAATCGGGTCACGACGATCCACAATCTTTTTCGCACTCTTCACCGTCTTCACGATACCGCGCTCGATCAACTTACGGATAATAAACGGCATGTACAATTCGGCAGCCATATCTTTCGGAAGACCGCATTCGTGCATCTTCAAGTCCGGTCCAACGACAATTACCGAACGTGCGGAATAGTCAACACGCTTACCCAACAAATTCTGACGGAAACGTCCTTGTTTACCTTTCAAACTGTCGGACAAAGATTTCAACGGTCTGTTATTCTCGATCTTTACAGCGTTAGACTTACGAGAGTTATCGAACAATGAATCCACGGCCTCCTGCAACATACGTTTTTCATTACGTAAGATCACATCCGGAGCCTTGATCTCGATCAATCTCTTCAAACGATTGTTACGGATGATTACCCGTCTGTACAAATCGTTCAAATCGGAAGTCGCAAAACGACCACCGTCCAACGGAACCAGCGGACGCAACTCAGGCGGTATCACAGACAACACCTTCACGATCATCCATTCCGGTTTATTAATCTCTTTACTCTCGCGGAAAGCCTCTACAACCTGCAAACGTTTCAAAGCTTCGTTCTTTCTCTGTTGAGAAGTCTCCGTATTCGCTTTATTTCTCAAATCATAGGACAAATCATCCAAATCCAGACGCTCCAACAACATGGAGATCGCCTCGGCACCCATCTTAGCAATGAATTTATTCGGATCATCATCATCCAGATATTGATTATCCGTCGGAAGCTTATCCAGAATATCCAGATATTCCTCCTCCGTCAAAAAGTCCATTGTTTTGATACCGGTATCACCCATGATACCCGGATTCACCACCACGTATCTCTCGTAATAGATCACGGTATCCAGTTTCTTGGAAGGCAAACCTAACAAGTAACCGATTTTATTCGGTAATGATTTGAAATACCAGATATGAGCCACCGGAACCACCAATTGAATGTGCCCCATGCGCTCACGTCTTACCTTCTTCTCCGTCACCTCGACACCACAACGGTCACAAACGATCCCTTTATAACGAATACGTTTGTACTTACCGCAATGACATTCGTAATCCTTCACCGGTCCGAAAATACGCTCGCAGAACAAACCGTCACGTTCAGGCTTGTATGTACGATAGTTAATCGTCTCCGGTTTTAGTACAGCGCCACTGGATCGTTCCAGAATCTCTTCCGGCGAAGCCAACCCAATCGCTATCTTAGTAAAACTCTTTACTTTATTGTCTTTTCTGAAGGCCATATTTTATTTGTTAATTGAAAATTGAAAATTGAGAATTGAAAATTAATAGACTTTCTTTCCCCATTTTCAATTTTCCATTTTCAATTTTCCATTATATTAGGTTTACGCTCAATCCTAACCCGCGAAGCTCATGCAACAACACGTTGAAAGACTCCGGAATCCCGGGATTCGGCAGAGGTTCCCCTTTCACGATATGCTCGTAAGTCTTCGTTCTTCCCATCACGTCATCCGACTTCACTGTCAGGATTTCTTGAAGGATATGTGATGCACCGAATGCCTCGAGTGCCCAAACCTCCATCTCTCCGAAACGCTGACCTCCGAACTGAGCCTTACCTCCAAGAGGTTGTTGAGTAATCAACGAGTACGGACCGATAGAACGAGCATGCATCTTATCGTCAACCATGTGCCCCAACTTCAACATGTAGATCACACCCACGGTTGCCGGCTGGTCGAAACGTTCTCCCGTTCCCCCGTCATACAAGTACGTGGTACCGAATCTGGGTACACCGGCTTCGTCCGTGTACTTATTGATATCTTCAAGAGTTGCACCATCGAAAATAGGGGTAGCAAACTTCACTCCCAAGTTCTTACCTGCCCAACCCAATACGGTTTCGAATACCTGTCCCAAGTTCATACGGGAAGGCACACCCAACGGGTTCAAACAAATATCAACCGGAGTACCGTCAGCCAAGAACGGCATATCTTCCACCCTTACCACGCGGGATACAATACCCTTGTTACCGTGACGTCCTGCCATCTTATCACCGATTTGTAATTTACGCTTTTTAGCCACGTAAACTTTCGCCATCTTGATAATACCCGTGGGAAGTTCGTCCCCGACAGTAGCGTTGTATTTCTTACGTTTGATCTGTCCCTCTATCTCTTTGTACTTGATGATATAGTTATGCAACAAGTCGCGGATCATATCATTCTTCTGCTTGTCTGTCGTCCACTTGTTCGGGTTGATCTGCAAGAAATCCATATTCTGCAGCATCTTGTACGAGAACTTCACGCCTTTCGGAACAATATCCTCGTTCAAATAATTCTTCACGCCTTGTGAAGTCTTACCGTTCACCAGTTCGAACAACTTATCGATCAACAGAGAAGTAAGATCACCTACTTTACGTTGGAACTGCTCGTCTAACTCTGCCAGTATATTCTTTCCGGCAGCTTTAGTCTTGCGGTCGCTGATCGTGCGTTGGAACAGCTTTTTGTCGATAATCACACCCTTCAAAGACGGGGAAGCCTTCAAAGAAGCATCTTTCACGTCACCGGCTTTGTCACCGAAGATGGCTCTCAACAACTTTTCTTCCGGACTCGGGTCAGACTCACCTTTCGGGGTAATCTTACCGATCAGGATATCTCCCGGCTGTACACGAGCTCCGACACGAATGATTCCGTTTTCATCCAAATCTTTCGTTGCCTCTTCACTCACGTTCGGGATATCGGCCGTCAACTCCTCAAGACCGCGTTTCGTTTCACGCACTTCCAAAGAATACTCGTCCACGTGAACAGAAGTGAACACGTCATTCCGAACAATATTTTCGGAGATCACGATAGCATCCTCGTAGTTGTACCCCTTCCAAGGCATGAATGCCACTTTCAGGTTACGCCCGAGAGCCAACTCACCCTTCTGGGAAGAGTAACCTTCCGTCAGAATCTGTCCTTCTTCTACACGCTCGCCTTTTCTCACGATCGGCTTCAACGTGATTGTCGTACTTTGGTTAGTACGTTGATATTTCGGTAAATAATACTCTTTCGTATCCGGCTCGAAACTTACAAAAGCCTCTTCTTCCGTGCGGTCATACTTGATCACGATCTTGCGCCCGTCCACGAAACTAACCACACCCGGACCTTCAGCAACGATCTGTGTTCTGGAATCCTTGATCAAGTTAGCTTCCAAACCGGTACCCACGATCGGGGACTCCGGAGAAATAATCGGAACTGCCTGACGCATCATGTTAGATCCCATCAATGCGCGGTTAGCATCATCATGCTCCAAGAACGGAATCAAAGAGGCAGCGATAGAAGCAATCTGGTTCGGGGCAACATCAATCATGTCCACCTCTTCACCCGCTGCCAACGGGAAGTCGGCATCTTGTCTGGCTTTTACCCGCTTATTGATAAACTTTCCCTCTTCATCAATGGGGGAACTAGCTTGAGCAATTACCTTTTCTTCTTCCTCCTCTGCCGAATAATATCTCACTCCTTCTTCAGATAAATCCACCACTCCGTTATTCACCTTACGATAGGGAGTTTCGATAAAGCCAAGGTCATTGATCTTCGCGTACACGCAAAGAGATGAAATCAAACCGATATTCGGTCCCTCGGGCGTTTCGATCGGACACAAACGACCATAGTGAGTGTAATGCACGTCACGCACCTCGAATCCGGCACGATCTCTCGAAAGACCACCGGGTCCCAATGCGGACATACGTCTTTTGTGGGTTATCTCAGCCAGCGGATTCGTTTGATCCATGAACTGGGACAACGCGTTCGTTCCGAAGAACGAGTTAATTACCGAAGACAAAATCTTCGAATTAATCAAGTCAACCGGGGTAAACACCTCGTTGTCGCGCACGTTCATTCTCTCGCGAATCGTACGTGCCATACGGGCCAACCCTACTCCGAATTGATTATATAATTGTTCGCCAACCGTACGTACGCGGCGGTTGCTCAAGTGGTCGATATCGTCCACGTCCGTCTTGGCGTTCAACAAACGGATCAAATATTTGATGATCTCGATAATATCCTCTTTCGTCAGCACACGGATATCCGGGTCTGTCGCAAGATTCAACTTCTTGTTCAACTTGTAACGTCCCACGTCACCCAAATCGTAACGTTTGTCCGAGAAAAACAACTTATCAATCACATCGCGTGCAGTAGCCTCATCTGGCGGCTCCGAACTACGCAATTGCCTGTAAATATGCAACACCGCTTCTTTCTCTGAATTACAGGGATCCTTTTGCAGCGTGTTATATATAATAGCATAATCAGCCAAGTTTTGCATTTCCTTGTGAAGAAGGATCGTTTTCGCGCCGGATTCGACAATTGCATCAATATGCTCAGGCTCCAGTACCGTTTCACGATCAACGATAATCTCGTTACGCTCGATAGAAACGACCTCACCGGTATCTTCATCAACGAAATCTTCAATCCAAGATTTCAAAACACGAGCAGCCAAACGTCTGCCAACGACTTTCTTCAACCCCGTACGGGAAACATTGACTTCATCTGCAAGACCGAATATCTCGAGGATATCCTTATCCGTTTCAAACCCGATCGCTCTCAAAAGAGTTGTCACGGGCAATTTTTTCTTCCGGTCGATATACGCATACATCACGTTATTGATGTCCGTGGCGAACTCGATCCATGAACCCTTGAACGGAATAATTCTCGCGGAATAAAGCTTCGTACCATTCGCGTGGATACTTTGCCCGAAGAAAACGCCGGGAGACCTGTGTAACTGAGAAACTACCACTCGCTCTGCTCCATTGATCACGAAAGTACCCTTCGGAGTCATGTAAGGAACATTTCCTAAATATACATCCTCGATAACGGTATCAAAATCTTCATGTTCCGGGTCTGTACAGTACAACTTTAACTTCGCTTTCAAGGGTGCGCCGAAAGTCAATCCCTGACTCAGACACTCCTCGATCGTGTAGCGGGGCGGATCTATAAAATAGTCCAAAAATTCCAAAACAAAGTTGTTCCGTGTATCAGTTATAGGAAAATTTTCCTTGAAAACCGTGTAAAGGCCTTCATTCTTTCTGTTCTCAGGCGTGGTACCTAATTGAAAAAAGTCCTTGAAAGACTTCAACTGCACCTCAAGAAAATCAGGGTATTCCAGCTGATTTTTTATCGATGCAAAGCTTATTCTATTGTTTGAATTATATGAAGACATCTATTATTTTTTTTGAACCTAAACAATCATAACAACAAAATGGTTTAGAGTCCACATGAGACTCTAAACCTAAAAACCTACCGGTTTTATACCTTATTTAAGTTCAACTTCAGCTCCTGCCTCTTCTAATTGAGTTTTCAATGAATTAGCTTCTTCTTTAGAAACTTTTTCTTTCAATGGAGCCGGAGCCTTGTCAACGATTTCCTTAGCTTCTTTCAAACCAAGACCGGTCAATTCTTTAACCAACTTAACTACGGCTAATTTAGCGGCACCTGCTGATTTCAAAATAACATCGAATTCAGTTTGTTCAGCAGCAGCGGCAGCAGCGCCACCAGCTGCAGGAGCAGCAACAGCTACAGCAGCAGCTGCAGGTTCAATTCCGTACTCTTCTTTTAAAATGTCAGCTAATTCTTTTACGTCTTTTACGGTAAGGTTTACTAACTCTTCTGCAAGTTGTTTCAAATCTGCCATTTCTATTCTATTTAAAATTGTTTGTTTACTAAACTATAAAAATTATTCTTTTTCAGAAAGTGTTTTAACAACACCAGCGATCGTATTTTGTCCGGATTGCAACGCGGAAATAACATTCTGCATCGGTGATTGCAACATCGCGATAACGTCCGCAATCAACTCTTCCTTAGACTTAATACTGATCAATGCCTCAAGTTGGTCTTCACCAACGTAAGTACATTCCTCAACGAAAGCTCCTTTGAATACCGGTTTATCTTTGGTCTGACGGAACTCTTTAATCAGTTTGGCAGGACCATTTCCGGTATCGCTCAACATGATAGCGCTATCTCCCTTCAACACGGAGAAAAGCTCCTCGTAATTGTTGTTAGCGTTTTCCAAAGCCTTTCTCAACAAGGTATTCTTTACTTGCACCAACTTGATATTAGCGTTGAAACAAGCCCGACGCAAAGCTTGTGTATCCACAGCGTCAAGTCCTGAAATATCACTAACATACAAGTGCTTGTAAGTATTCACTTGTTCGGTTAAGGTCTCTATTACGACTTTTTTATCTTCTTTTTTCATACTACTGAAGTCCTTTTTAGATTACTACATTAATCAAGTAAAGTCTTTGGTTCTACTTGAATACCGGGACTCATCGTACTTGACAGATACACGCTCTTGATGTAAGTACCTTTCGCTGCAGTCGGTTTCAGTTTATTGATCACGTTCAAGAATTCTCTCGCGTTCTCCATAATCTTCTCCGGCTCGAACGTTACTTTACCAATAGAAGCGTGAATGATACCGAATTTGTCAACTTTAAAGTCGATCTTACCTGCTTTAACCTCAGTAACAGCTTTCCCGATTTCCGGGGTTACCGTACCACTCTTCGGGTTAGGCATCAATCCACGAGGACCCAAAATTCTACCAAGAGCACCTACCTTACCCATTACAGAAGGCATCGTGATGATAATATCGATGTCGGTCCAGCCGCCTTTCAATTTCTCGATATAATCGTCCAAGCCCACGTAATCGGCCCCGGCTGCTTTAGCTTCTTCCTCCTTGTCAGGAGTACACAAAACCAAAACTCTTACTTGCTTTCCGGTACCGTGAGGTAAAGTACATACACCGCGCACCATTTGATTGGCCTTACGCGGGTCTACACCCAGTCGAACGTCCATGTCAACTGACGCCTCAAACTTCGTGAAAGTTACTTCTTTCACAAGCTGTGCGGCCTCGTCGATAGAGTATACCTTTCCACCTTCGATCTTCGCTAAAGCTAACTTTTTATTTTTTGTCAGTTTACTCATTACGTTTGAAGTGTTACAAGTTCATTAAAAAGGTCTGTCACCGGTTACGGTAATACCCATACTTCTGGCGGTACCAGCTACCATACTCATTGCTTTTTCAATCTCGAAAGCGTTCAAATCTTTCATCTTGTCCGTGGCAATAGCTCTCACCTGTTCCCAAGTGATAGAAGCCACTTTCTTGCGATTGGGCTCCGCGGATCCGGATTTAAGTTTAGCAACTTCCAAAAGTTGAATAGCAACAGGAGGTTGTTTTGTAATAAAATCAAACGACTTATCACCATACACCTGTATAATTACCGGGATGATTTTGCCTGCCATCTCCTGAGTTCTAGCGTTGAATTGCTTACAGAAGTCCATGATGTTGACTCCCTTAGAACCTAACGCCGGTCCTACTGGAGGGGACGGGTTTGCAGCTCCGGCTTTAATTTGCAGCTTGATAATAGCTTCAACTTGTTTTGCCATGATTGTTTTTAATCAAATAATTGTTATTCTTTTTCTACCTGCATGAAACTCAATTCAAGTGGCGTTTTCCGTCCGAAAATCTTGACAATTACTTTCAAGCGTTTCTTGTCGGAATTCACCTCCTCTATCACGCCGGTAAAACCATTAAACGGTCCGTCAGTCACTTTAACCGACTCGCCAACGAAATAAGGAATACTTATTTCTTCTGGTTGTTCCGCGAGTTCATCCACCGTACCGAGTATCCGGTTCACCTCCGCTTGACGCATCGGCACAGGATCTCCTCCTTTGGTTTCCCCCAGGAAGCCTATCACGTTCGTGATGTCACGAAGCATGTGAGGGATTTCTCCAACGAGCGCGGCTTCAATCAACACGTAACCCGGGTAAAGGTTTCGCTCACTGCTATACTTTTTCCCGTTACGCACTTGATACACCTTCTCGGCAGGCACCAAAACCTGAGAAACATATTCCTGAAGCCCTAAACTGGCGATTTCATTCTCGATGTACTCCTTTACCTTCTTCTCTTTACCTCCAATGGTTCGAAGCACATACCATCTTTTCTGTATTTCAGCCATGTTAGACCTCCAAGATTATTAGTAAAACAAATTATATATACCGGTCACGATATGTCTGAACGAGAAATCCATCGCGAATATGCAAAGCGCTATGATGACGGAAGCTATCATCACGATCGTCGCACTACTTTGGAGCTCAGACCACGTAGGCCAAGTTACTTTATTCACCAGCTCATTATAAACATCTGATATATAACTCTTAACTTTCATTTGTTCTTTAATTTAGTTGCACGGGAGGAGAGGTTCGAACTCCCGACCCTCGGTTTTGGAGACCGATGCTCTACCAACTGAGCCACTCCCGTGTGTGAGTCGGCACGAAGCCGACTCATTTATTTTGGATTTATGATTTAGTAATTTCAGATTAAATCATCAATCTAAAATCGTAAATCTAAAATCTTATTAGTCTAAGATCTCAGTGATCTGACCAGCACCAACGGTTCTACCACCTTCACGGATAGCAAAACGCAAACCTACGTTACAAGCTACCGGAGTGATCAAATTAACCTCGATGGTCAAGTTATCACCGGGCATTACCATCTCGCGTCCTTCCGGAAGAGTGATTTCACCGGTAACGTCCAAGGTACGGATATAGAACTGCGGTCTGTATCTATTATGGAACGGAGTGTGACGACCACCTTCTTCTTTCTTCAAGATATAAACCTCAGCTTTGAATTTATCGTGCGGTTTAACTGAACCCGGTTTTGCCAACACCATACCACGTTTGATCTCGTCTTTATCGATACCGCGAAGCAACAAACCAACGTTGTCACCAGCCTGACCTTCATCAAGAATCTTACGGAACATCTCAACCCCGGTACATACGGTTTTCTTACCGTCAGCACCCAAACCGATGATTTCCAATTCATCACCAGTGTGAACGATACCAGTTTCAATACGACCGGTAGCAACAGTTCCACGACCAGTGATAGAGAACACGTCCTCAACAGGCATCAAGAAAGCTTTATCAACGGCACGTTGCGGCAACTCGATCCAGTTGTCAACAGCATCCATCAACTCCATTACTTTCTCTTCCCATTTAGCTTCTCCATTCAACGCTCCAAGAGCAGAACCCAAGATCACCGGGGTATTGTCACCATCATATTGATAGAAAGACAACAACTCGCGAACTTCCATCTCAACCAATTCCAACATTTCCGGGTCGTCAACCATATCCACTTTGTTCAAGAATACAACGATTCTCGGAACGTTTACCTGACGAGCCAAAAGAATGTGCTCACGCGTCTGAGGCATCGGACCATCGGTAGCGGCGCAAACCAAGATAGCACCGTCCATCTGAGCAGCACCAGTTACCATGTTCTTCACATAGTCGGCGTGTCCCGGACAGTCAACGTGTGCATAGTGACGGTTGGCAGTCTGGTATTCTACGTGAGAAGTATTAATGGTGATACCTCTTTCTTTTTCCTCCGGAGCGTTATCGATAGAATCGAATGAACGTAATTCAGAAAGACCTTTTTTTGCTAATACCGTAGTGATAGCAGCCGTCAAAGTAGTTTTACCGTGGTCAACGTGACCGATAGTACCAATATTTACGTGTGGTTTGGACCTGTCAAAATGTTCTTTAGCCATAACTCTAAAACAATTTTATTATTAAACAATTTATCACAATAACTCTATATTCATGCAAGTAACTCGCTGTCTATCCACTCCTTGAACAGAAAAGGCGAGATCTCCCATTTAATTTGGCTTGCAAATGTACAAATTAAAAATCATATCTCACAATAAATGAGATCATTTTTCTCAATTTTCTCTTTTTTCTTTCGCCTTAACTAACTGTCTCTTGAGCACATCATACAACTCATCGACAGTCTCCTCGAAAGTTTTCGCGTTCTTTTTGGCAAATACTTCCTGCCCTTTTATATCTACATGTACCTCGGTCAGTTTATTCTCGAGTTGATCATCCTTTTCCAATTTCAAGGTAACGTCAACTCCCATAATACCGTCGTGGTACTTTTCCAGCCTCGAGAATTTCTTGTTTATAAACTCTTCCAACACCGGATTAACTGAAAAACCTACAGGATTAATTCTAATTTCCATATCGTTTCCTCCTATAATTTATGCTCGCGGGTGAGCTTGTTTAAAAATCTCCAACATTTTCTCTACCGAATTATGCGTGTAAACCTGAGTGGCTGCCAGACTGGAGTGCCCCAACAATTCCTTGATACCTTGGATTGACGCCCCCCGATCCAGCAAGTGAGTGGCAAACGAATGCCTCAACACGTGCGGACTGCGCTTTGACAATGAAGTATGTTCTGCCAACGCCGCCACCACCAAACGGTAAACGAATTGCGGGTAGATCGGCTTACCTTTATCGGTCACGAAGAACATCCCGTGTTCACGTCCCACGACTTCGGCACGCCCCTTGATATAACAAGCAATATCCTCCTCCAGTTCTCTCAAGATCGGGACTTCCCGCTGTTTTCCGCCCTTACCGTGGACACGTATACAATGCCGCGACAAATCAACATCAACCAGCCGTAATCCGACAATTTCAGAACGCCTCATGCCCGTGTCGTAAGCCATCAGCAAAATCAGAAAATCTCTCAACCCATGAAAGCCTTCCTCTTTCTCCGCATCATCCAGCGTGATCTCCATATCCTGCTCGTTCACGAAAACAGGCAATCTTTTCGGCAACTTCGGCCCCGAAATATCTTCGGCCGGATTCACCTCCATCACCCCTTCTTTCACGAGGAATCGGAAAAACGCTTTAACACTGCTCAACTTACGCTTACCGGAAGCCGGATGCAACTTTTGTTTCCCCCCTTTGTTCCTCAAGGCTCCTCTCATTTCCGCCACGACCCACTCCCTCACGAGCTTGGTCGTCATTCGGGAAAAATCCTCGTCTTCCTCGTCCATTCCACAAAAGTCGTAAAACTGACGCAAATCCGTCTTGTAAGCGACCACCGTATGAGCGGAGTAACGCTTCACGTCTTCCAAGTATTTCAAAAATAGTCCGATCTGTGTCATTTTTTATAAATAATAAGTCGTAAGCAAGTTACGCCTTTTGTTTGGAAAAACAAAGGAAGAATTCGATTTTTTAATCTTCAGCTTGTTGCAAAGATTGACGATAGGCAGCCTTCATACGAGCCACTCTGTTTCTTACAGACGGTTTCGTGAAAGCTTGACGATCTCTCAGTTCTTTAATAACACCGGTTTTCTCGAATTTTCTTTTAAATTTCTTCAACGCTCTCTCGATGTTTTCACCTTCTTTTAATGGTACAATTATCATGATTTTCTAGTATTTAAAATGAATATTTTTTATATAACACAAAATTCGACATCACTTTATCGTGCTGTTCTCCACTAAATAATATGTATTCTTTTTAATCTCTCGATAATAATTGACCACCCCCTTTCAAGCGGATTGAAGTTTATATTTAACAATTCAAAAAACTGGTTGCAAAGATATATCAATTAATTAAGATATAAAACCCTTGCAGCCTATTTTTTTCTCGTACACAAAGAAATAATCATTCCCTTCCCTTGAGCACAATACCATGAACAAGGGTAAAACTCCCATTGACCAACAGCAAAGCACCCCACCTGCTTTTCAGCAACCGGAACTCATCACGGGACAATCGGCATGCCACCCGCGTTAAAAATACCTTTTTTATGCAAAAACGTGGGCGATAAGTGGGCAAACTATGGGCGAAGTGTAGGCGATGCCGCCCAATAGCCGCCTATAAGTCACCCAAAAACCGGGTAAAATCATAGAACATCCCTATCTATGACATAGCATAACCTTACTCCCGGAATAATTATCCCTTGCTAACTCAAGGATTCAGCAAATCCTTGCAATAATAATTCAAGATGCCGTTAATCATATCCAGATAGGTCTTCGCCTTCGTGTTTTCCGGGTTTATCCGCACGACTTCATTAAAATGATTCAACGCTTGAGTGGTATCCCCCTTGGCATAATACACCGCCCCCAACTCCAACAACACGGTTTCACGTTCTCCCGCACCATTCTCCAACATTTGCAAAAGCATCGCGATAGCTTCATCCCGCTGTCCGTTCTTCGCTAATTGTTTTGCCTCTTCTATATTCATCATATCGAAATTTACTTATATAATATGTATAAACTTAACAGGACTTTTTTGTCCATTCCAAAGATAGTAATTTTTGTTGAACTATTTTACATACACGTCGGTTTCAAAAATCGCTTCATTTTTCACGCCATCTTTCACGTTCAACACGAGCCGGTTTTTCCCTTTCACGAAGACCGGTTCGTTAAGACTTCCCTCGAGCAAGCGATTTTTGGCGTCGTAAGTGAACAGACACCACTTCCCGTTCACCTCCACCCGGTAAGAAGCAATTCCGGACAAATCGTCGAATACCCGGAATTGAACCCTTCGCCCTTTCACCCCCGTGTATAAAATCACCGGGGCAATTGTATCCTGCCGGATAGTGTATTCTCCCAACACACGGGTAGACGCCTCCAACCCTCCGGTGCGCCACACGGTATTTAAAGGAGATAAACGTCCTTTTTCTTCCAACAGACAAAAGACGGATTTATCCGGGAAATCCCCTTCGACGGACAACCTTGCACTCTTCAACAAAGGATATACCCGTTCTGTCAAAGAAAAAACCTCTACCACCCCCGTGCTATCCTTCTTCCTCGAGCAGACACGAGGCTTACAAATAACGGGATATGCCAATGCCCCCGCTTCCAAGCACAAAGAATAATTACCGTTCCGCAAATTATATTCCCGATCACATGCCAGAACCTCCGCCCCCTCCGGTATATCCAACCCGACAGCCTCCTGCCGTCCCACCAGTTGAAACAACACCTTGGAACGATTCCCGTTTATATCCAGCAATTCGATTGCCACGTCGACAACACTATCCTTTTGCACCCCGATAAAACCGCCTTGCCTGTTGTTCGCTCCCAGCAACCGGGACTGATAATCCCCGAAAGCCAGATACACGTATCTGCCCTCCCGGTACTGGTGAAAATCTTTTATCGTGTTTACCAGCGGGGACTGATCAAAAGACAGGCGATCCATTTTCAACTCGAAAATTTTCTCCCCGTTTGCCGATACTTCCATATCATACACCCCGAGTTTATTCCATGAATCTTTCATGAAATCGTCAGCCTGCACGCCGACACCGACATTACCGGCAGGCACGCTGATTTTCCCACCCCGATACACCCGGCTTCCCGTGTTTTTCACTTCCACCCGACGGGATCCGGCGTTCACTCCTTCACGAGAAAAAGTGTACACGTAAACACCCCGCACGTTAGGTCCCGTTTCATCCGCCACGGAAAGATAGTTCAAAGGATTCAGTGCGTGCTCGCTTTCCGTTTCCCGCACCTCGAAATGCAAATGCGGCCCCATGGAGGAACCGGAATTACCGCTATAAGCGATCGTGTCACCCGCACGAAAGAAAAGCTGCCGTCCCACGAGGTTCTCGTCAATGGCAAACGATTCCTTATTATATTGTATCTCCCGTACCACTTTCGCCACCCGGGGCACGAAACGACTCAAATGCCCGTACACGGTAGTGATTCCTCCCTCGTGCTCGATATACAAGGCATTCCCGTATCCCGTGGGGGACACCTTGACTCGGGCAACCACCCCGTCCTTCACGCAGATCACGGGCAGCCCTTCGCGTCCCCCGGTCTTAAAATCGAGCCCCGAATGCAGGTGCGTGGCACGCAATTCTCCAAAATTTCCGCTCAATAGCGGGGTCCCGTGCAACGGGTACAACAACCGCTCCGACTGGGCGCAAATATTTGATGATAAAACGAGTAGCGTGATTCCCGACAACAGAATCCTTCTCCACAATCTTTTCCTTTTCATAAAAAAACGATTAATTTCACCGCAAATTTAATAACACTCTTGATATTTAAAAGAAATATTTCTATCTTTGTCGTGTAAAGAATATGTTATGACAGCAAAAGACAATGCCGTTATTAACGAGCTAAACGAGAAAATTGAACGACTGATAAAACTATATATATCCTCGCTGGACAAAAACAGAGAGAAGGATACGGAAATTAAAGAACTCCGTGACCGGATCGAGCGGATGAAAAGCGAGAACATAAAATTACATGAAGAAATCAAAACATTGAAGGTGGCGACAGCTATTTCAACCGGAGAAGGAAGTACCGAGGCGAAAAGTAGAATAAGCCAACTTGTGCGGGAGATTGATAAATGTATTGCTCTTTTGAATAATTAAATATGAATGATAAACTTACTGTTACTCTAAATATAGCCGGTAGGCCTTGCGTTCTGACCATCGAGAGAGAGGAAGAAGAGGCGATCAGAAAAGCCGCCCAGCTGATTAATAGTAAGATTGCAAAATATAGGGAAAAGTATGCGAATGCCGATCCCGTCGACTTTCTAGCAGTTACCGCGTTACAATTCACGGTAAAAATGTTGGAAGCCGAGAAACAAAACGACGTCGAGCCCGTATTAGAGGAAGTGAGGAAGATCAGCAACAGGCTGGACGGAGTTCTGAAAGAGTAGAATAAACAAGAGTTCTTTGAAAAGGAAATAGATATACCCGCATTATTTCGTATTTAACTGGAAAACTCAACACTTAACCAATTAGAGTGAAGCTTTGTTAGCCAAGGACAGGCCTCGACCCTTCGGGGTTCCTCCGGGACGGTGGAAGTCTGAATCTAACGGCAGCTCTACCCGTGTCTAACAGGGGTTTTTTAAAGAGAAATAGTGCGGGTTTTTTGTTTTGACAAAAAACACCAAAATAATTATATATAACAACTATAAATTCAAGTTACAAATATGATAACAACAATAATTACCGGTGTTGTTGCTTTGGTCGTGGGGTTCGTTATCGGTTATATCCTGATAAACATCACCCTCAAATACAGAAGCAAAAACATCATCAAAGAAGCGGAAGCCGAGGCGGAAGTGATCAAGAAGGACAAAATTCTGCAAGCAAAAGAAAAGTTCTTACAAATTAAGGCTGAACACGAAAAGCAGGTAAACGCCCGAAACAGCAAAATTCTTCTCACCGAGAACAAGCTGAAACAAAAAGAAGCCGAGTTGGCACGCAAAATGGAAGAATGCCAACGGAAAATAAAGGAAACGGAAACTCAACAAGAGACGCTGGAAGTGCAGAAGGAATTGTGGGAAAAGAAACACGCGGAACTGGATAAATTCAAAAAACAACAGATCGAGCAACTGGAAGCCATTTCCGGTATGTCGGCAGAACAAGCGAAAGAAAAACTGATCCAGTCCTTGAAAGACGAAGCGGAAACGGAAGCCATGTCTTACGTGAACGAGATCATGGAAGAGGCGAAAATGACGGCAAACATGGAAGCGAAAAAGGTCGTGGTAAAAACAATTCAACGGGTTGCCACGGAAACCGCCACGGAAAATGCCGTATCCATATTCCACATTGATTCGGATGAAATCAAAGGACGTATCATCGGCCGCGAAGGACGTAATATCCGCGCGCTCGAAGCCGCAACCGGAGTAGAAATCATCGTGGACGACACCCCGGAGGCTATCGTTCTTTCCGGATTTGACCCGGTAAGACGTGAAATCGCTCGCCTGTCCTTGCACCAGTTGGTAACGGACGGACGTATTCACCCGGCACGCATCGAGGAAGTGGTGAACAAAGTGAAAAAACAGATAGAGGAAGAAATCGTGGAAACGGGTAAACGTACCACGATTGACCTCGGCATCCACGGTCTGCACCCGGAACTAATCCGTTTGGTAGGTAAAATGAAATACCGTTCCTCATACGGACAGAACCTATTGCAACATGCCCGCGAAACCGCGAATCTTTGCGCTATCATGGCCGCCGAACTCGGGTTGAACGTGAAGAAGGCAAAACGTGCCGGACTATTGCACGATATCGGTAAAGTACCCGACGACGAACCGGAATTACCGCACGCGATTCTCGGTATGCGTCTGGCTGAAAAATACAAGGAAAAACCGGATATTTGCAACGCTATCGGGGCCCACCATGAGGAGATTGAAATGACTACACTCATCGCTCCCATCGTTCAAGCCTGCGACGCTATTTCCGGGGCAAGACCGGGAGCAAGACGGGAAGTTGTAGAATCCTACATCAAACGTCTGAAAGAAATGGAAGACTTGGCTCTCTCATATAATGGAGTGGTGAAAACATACGCCATCCAAGCAGGCCGCGAACTCCGGGTTGTCGTGGGAAGTGAAAAGATCTCCGACACGGAAGCAGAAAAAATCTCGTACGAGATCGCCAAGAAAATTCAGGATGAAATGACTTACCCGGGACAAGTAAAAGTAACGGTCATCCGAGAAACTCGAGCAATCAATTACGCTAAATAGTTTTAGAATCCCCAAACCAAATAATACCGGGCAAATGTTTGTCCGGTATTATTTGTTTTACTAAATTTGGTTGCTCAAAAAAGTAAACAGATTATGGAGCCGATAAAATCATCTGAACTAATCACGAATGAAGACGGTAGCGTCTTTCACCTTCACCTGCAACCCGGTGATTTGGCAGACCAAATCATCCTCGTGGGCGACCCGTCAAGAGTCGAAATGATCGCTTCTTATTTTGATCATATTGAAATCAAAAAAAGCGACCGGGAATTCCACACAATCACCGGACTGTACAAGGGAAGGCGAATATCCGTTATCTCCACGGGAATCGGACCAGACAATATAGATATCGTGATGAACGAACTCGATGCCCTCGTGAATATTGATTTGCAAACCAAAGAAATCAAACCGGAGAAAAAGCGATTGAATATCGTACGCATCGGAACTTCCGGTTCCGTGCAAGCCGATGTTCCGGTTCATTCTTTCGTGATATCCGAAATGAGTTTGGGCATCGACGGGGTATTACGCTTCTACCGGGACAATGAAACGGTATGTGATACCGCTTTCGAAGACGCTTTCATCAAAGAATGTCACTGGACTCCCCTTGCCGCACGCCCTTACGCTGTAAAGGCTTCACCGGAACTGGTAAGTAAATTGCACACGGAAGGCGTGACAGTGAAAGGCGTGACGCTCACCGCAAACGGATTTTACGGCCCGCAAGGTCGGGTACTCCGCCTACCGATAGAGATGCCGACGGTCAATGACGAAATTGCCCGCTTTCATTTCAACGGTCATAAAATAGTGAACTACGAAATGGAAAGCGCCGCTATCGCCGGACTCTCCGCTCTCATGGGACATCATGCTACCACGCTCTGTCTGATCATAGCGAACCGGGCAAACGGGGACGCATCTTCCAATTACAAACCTTACATGAAAAAACTTGTCGAATACACGTTAGATTCACTCGTGCGTTAATTTTTAATTTTAGATATGATACAAAGAATACAAACAGTTTACCTGCTTATCATTGCCATCATCATGGCAATACCTTTATTTGCCCCCATCGCACAAGTACTTGTACCCAACGATGCAAATTACAATTTTTTCACTTACGGGGTGGTCATGATCGGACAACAAACAGTACTTCAAGCAAATTACTGGGCTTTACTTATCTTGAATATTTTCATGATCGGGTTGCCCTTCGTGACTATATTCCTCTACAAGAAGCGATTCCTGCAAATCCGCTTGTGCATAGCTGAAATTATTCTTCTGTTGGGCTCCATGATATTGATGTGGTACCATATCAATCAATTTCAAAGCAAGATAGATGCAGATATCATATATAAAATAAGTTTCATACTTCCCTTGGTATGTGTGGTACTCGCATACATGGCTATGCGGGGAATATTCAAAGACATCAAATTACTGAAGTCTTTGGATCGGATTCGATAATGAATAAATAAATCATATATAAACCAATAACTTAAAATGAGAAAAGTAAACGCCTTAATTACATTAGCATTGGTTTGTTGCACCTCTTACACGATGGCATGCACGAACTTTCTGTTCACGAAAGGATCCACGAAAGACGGATCCACGATGGTTACCTACTCCGCGGACTCTCATGTGTTGTACGGAGAATTATATCATTGGCCTGCACGGGATTGGCCAGCCGGAAGCATGCTCGACGTTTACGAGTGGGATACCGGTAAATTCATGGGCAAAATCCCTCAAGTAGCACATACATATAATGTAGTCGGTAACATGAACGAACACCAGTTGGCTATTTCCGAAACGACTTACGGCGGAAGAAAAGAACTGGAAACTCAAACTGGAGCCATTATAGATTACGGTAGTGCAATCTATATCACGTTACAACGTGCCAAAACAGCCCGCGAGGCGATCGTTGTAATGACCGACTTGATTGAAAAATACGGTTGGGCAAGTAGTGGAGAATCCATCTCTATCATCGACCCCAACGAAGTATGGATTCTTGAAATTATCGGTAAAGGAGAAGGCGAGAAAGGTGCCGTGTGGGTTGCCCGCATGATTCCGGACGGATACGTATCGGCACATGCCAATCAAGCCCGTATCACCACGTTCCCGTTGGAAGGCAAAACTTCTATCTCTTCCGACAACATGAACAAGATCTACGACACGAACATCACCACCGTGTATGCTAAAGATGTGATCTCTTTCGCAAAAGAAAAAGGATTCTATCCCCAAGACGGTAAAAATAAAGATTTCAGCTTCTCGGATACCTACGCACCGGTAGATTTCAGCGGAGCACGTGCTTGCGAAATCCGCGTGTGGGCTTTCTTCAATGCCGTAAACCCGGATATGGGAAAATATTTCAATTACGCCAACGGAAGAGATATCAAGCGCGACGCTAAAGGATACGCCACGAACCGTATGCCGTTGTGGATCAAACCGAGCGAGAAGGTTGACGTACTTCAGGTAATGGATTTCATGCGTGACCATCTGGAAGGAACTGAATTGGATATGAGCAAGGATATGGGTGCAGGACCTTACGAATGTCCTTACAGATGGCGCCCGATGAGCTTCAAGGTCGACGGCAAGGAATATGTACACGAGAGAGCAACCGCCACTCAACAAACAGGCTTCACTTTTGTCGCTCAATGTAGAAGCTGGCTACCGGACGAGATCGGCGGTATCCTTTGGTTCGGGGTTGACGACGCAGCAAGCTCGGTATATTTCCCGATGTACTCTGCATCAACGGAAGTTCCGTTCGCATTTGCCGAAGGTAACGGTAGCATGATGGAATTCACGAACAAGGCTGCTTTCTGGGTTTTCAACCAAGTAACGAATTTTGCTTATACCCGCTACAACTTGATTCACCCGGAAATTCGGGAGAAACAAGTCGCGTTAGAAAAACAATACGTGAATTTCGTGCAGATGATTGACGCCGGGGCAAAGGAAATGTTAGCAAAAGACAGAAAAGCAACTATCGAATTTATCACCGATTTTTCTTGCCGTACCGGAAACCAGCTCGTGGACACGTGGAGAGATTTCTACGGCTATCTGTTTTGCAAATACATGGACGGAAACGTGAAAACCGCTATCCCGGGAGAAAAGAACCCGAAAGTAGAGCAACCCGCTTTACCGGAATGGTATTTGCGTATGATTATCGAACAGACAGGCAAGAAATTGGAAGTAGTAGAATAACTACTACTTCCAATTTCGGTTGCAGGTTGCAAGTTGAGCCTACGGCTCTGCAAGTTGCAAGTTCGAGAACCTGCAACCTGTAACTTGTGAAGTTGTAACAAATAAATATTCCGGCGCTATTGCACCGGAATATTTATTTTCATATCTTTGCCACTCGATTTTAAAACGTACGCAGTCTCTTACATGAAAGACAAAGGTCGTAATACTGCGTTCGATAAGTGAACTTTTAAAATAAAGACAATGGACTTAATTAAAATTGCGGAACAGGCTTTTGCACAGGAAAACAGTGTTGAAATTCCCGAATTTTCTACCGGTGATACGATCAGTGTACACTACAAGATTGTTGAAGGAAACAAAGAACGTGTCCAAATTTTCAAAGGCGTAGTTATCCAAATTAAAGGTACCGGAACCACGAAAACCTTCACGGTTCGGAAAATGTCCGGTAACGTTGGTGTAGAACGTATCATTCCTTTCAGTTCTCCTTATATTAAAGCGATCGAGGTGAACAAGAGAGGTGCTGTTCGTCAAGCCAGAATTTACTATTTCCGTAAACTTACCGGAAAGAAAGCAAAAATTAAAGAGAGAAAATTTTAATTTAAGCTTTAGCCATATAAAAAAGCCTCGTTCTGCAACGAGGCTTTTTTATTGCATTTTTCTTCTTTGAAACGTAACAATTTAATCTCAAAATCCATATTATTCATTCAGGAAAATCCTACCTTTGCAAGAAGGTAAATAAAATGATAGCTTATGGAAAACAATGACATCATAAAAGTAGCCAGAGCCAAAGCCGAAAAATGGTTGGATAAGGCTTATGACGAAGAGACACGAGTTGAAGTACAACGCCTGTTAAATAACACGGATACAACCGAACTGGTGGAATCGTTCTACAACGATCTGGAATTCGGAACCGGGGGATTGCGCGGAATCATGGGAGTCGGCACAAACCGGATGAATATTTACACGGTAGGAGCCGCCACGCAAGGTTTCTCCAACTATATCAACCAAATGTTCCCGAACGAGAAAAAAGCCGTATGTATCGGACACGACTGCCGACACAATTCCCATCTTTTCTCGGAAACCGCCGCCAATATCTTCTCGGCTAACGGAATACATGTTTACCTGTTTGAAGACCTGCGCCCCACCCCGGAAATGTCGTACGCTATCCGGGAATTAGGTTGCAAAGGGGGAGTTATTCTCACCGCCTCGCATAACCCGAAAGAATATAACGGGTACAAAGCCTACTGGGACGACGGTTCGCAACTTGTTCCCCCGCACGACAAAAACGTGATCAACGAGGTGAAAAAAGTACAAGTCACGGATATCAAATTCAAGGGTGTTCCCGAAATGATCACCATTCTCGGGAAAGACTTCGACAAGAAATACCTCGACAAAGTGAAGACATTAAGCCTTTCACCGGAGGCCATCCAAAAAGAACATGATTTAAAAATCGTCTTTACCCCGCTGCACGGCACGACCTACGAACTCGTGCCGGAATCTTTGCGCAACTGGGGATTCACGAACATCCACACCGTACCCGAACAAAGCATCCCGGACGGGGATTTCCCGACTGTGGCTTCCGCCAACCCGGAAGAACCCGCCGCATTTAAAATGGCGTTGGATCTGGCTCGCAAAATAGATGCTGACCTTACCATGGCATGTGATCCCGACGGCGACCGAATCGGTATCGCAGTCAAGGATGACAAAGAAGAATGGACTTTATTGAATGGTAATCAAACCAACATTGTATTCACGGAATACATCATCCGTAGAAAAAAAGAACTCGGATTGCTTAAAGGTGGCGAATACACCGTGAAAACGATTGTTACCACGGAATTAATCAAGGATATAGCAGAGAAAAATAATATCATTTGTTACGACGTGTACACCGGGTTCAAGTGGATTGCCGACGTGATCCGCAAAGAAGGAGGAGAGAAATTCATCGGTGGCGGCGAAGAGTCGTTCGGTTTCATGCCGGGCGCTTTCACGCGTGATAAAGACGGGGTATCAGCCACTTCACTCATGGCAGAGATTGCCGCATGGGTGAAGATGCAAAACAAAACCATCTACACGTTCTTGAAAGAAATTTACGCGAAATACGGGTTCTCGCAGGAGAGAATGATTTACATCGTGCGCAAAGGCATCACCGGGGCAGAGGAAATCAAATCCATGATGAAAGAATTCCGTCACAATACCCCGAAGAGCATTAACCATAGCGACGTTGTCCTCAAAAAGGATTACTTAACACTGGAAGCGACCGATTTGCGCACGGGTGAAAAGAAACACCTTGATTTTGAAACGACCAGCGACGTACTGCAATTCTTCCTTGCCGACGGCAGCAAGATTTCCGTACGCCCCTCCGGCACGGAACCCAAAATCAAATTCTATTTTGAAGCCCGCACCCAGATGAAAGACGTGAATGATTACGAGCGGGCACAGAAAGAGGCGAATGACCGGATTGATGACATTATCAAAGATTTAAAGATTCAGTGATTTCGTGATTCGGTGATTGCCGATTATAAGTATTAGCCGACTAATTTTCATGAATTAGTCGGCTAATATATTTTAAATAATCATTGTTCCATTTCCAATTTAATAGTCAAATTTACTTTAGCCTACAAAAAATTTATTATACAAAAGACAATTTATTCTTAAAAATCATGATAAATATTTGCCAATAGTCTAGCATTTACTTATATTTACAACGATATACTAAAAATAAAACCCTTAAAGAACAAAATTATGAAAAAAACATTTTTAAAGCCATTCGTGTTTATCTGTCTAAGTTTAGTGATTGCAACAATTGCTGTTGCTAACGTAGTCCTTAATCCGCCTAGTCCTCCGCAAGATCCTAATGTAAATCTAAAAACAGCCACGTTATGCGAAATAACATACAAAGCTCCCATAGATGACGGGGGGAGTCCAATTGTATCCTATGAGATTGAAAGCTTTAATTTTGATACGGCAAAATGGACAAGCAGAGGATCATCTACTACGCTTAGTCATGAAGTTTCCATGCCTAAGTATACTAAAACTAAATTCCGTATTTCAGCTTTAAATAGCGTTGGAAGAAGTCATCCTGTAGAAACAAAAGAAATTACATTCAGCGATCTTGCAAGATAACAATAAAAAAATATAATTCAATAATACTAAGTTTATTAAATTATCTGAGGAGAGGAAGAATAACCTCTCTTTAGATATTTATTTTCAGAAAATATTCTTATTTACAATACAACATTCACGTTTTCACTCTATCATACTAAAAATAAACCTGCAAACATGAAAATAACAGATCTAAAAACAGTTATAACTTATGAAAGTAAGTTGACAAGAAGGAATTGGCTATTTTACCTTTTCATCCTTGGAATAGCGTATATATTAATCTCTCTTATCCCGAATGTTCCGGGTATTGGGGGTATGGGGTGGATTTCGTGGCGAGATGTTGCCTTAACTTCTTCCCTGCCTCTACGCGGCATCTATTTTCTGAACCTGTTTCAATCTCTCATTGTTACTTTCCTTGTTTGTGACATTCAAAGGAAACGGAAAAAAGCTGAAACCAGAGAAGTTCTCTTGACACGACCTATCAGCAACGGGCAAACCCTTCTCGGGGAGGTTATAGGCATTCTTATCCCATTCCTCTCGATAGATATTATTTTCATGACCATATCCATGATTATCAATATATTCATCCCGAATTCTCCCGTCAGTTTATGGATAAACCTTTTCTATCTTTTCACCTATACGGTTCCCACGCTAGTTTTCATCACCAGCCTATCTATACTTGTCAACAAACTGATTAAACACCCCATGTTTAGTTGGTTGATTCTAATGGTTTTTCTTTATTTCGAATACAATTACGCTGTAACAGCTTTTTACGGCATACTGGACTTCCAAGGACGCTTGCTTCCCAACTCGTTTTCCACCCTAATAGGATTCATGGACATATCCAATTTCCTACTCCACCGGGGTGTTTTCTTGCTATTAGGGATTAGTTTTCTCCACTTTAGCGTTTTACTCGTGAAAAGGCTCCCAGGGAGCGCCGGTCGGCAGCGTTATTTAGCCGTTCCAGCCATGTTGTTTTTAGCATTTTCCCTGTACCTCGGTTTCATCTACATTGAAAAACACCAATCCCGCCTGGAAAATAGAATTACCTGCCGCGAAGCCTTTCTTAAATACACCGAAACACCCAAAGCCCGCGTGATTACACACGACATCACATATCACCCCAGGGGAAATACATTCTCGGCAACAAGCCGGATGCAAGTACAAAACCAGAAAAAAAAGAAAATTGACCAACTCTTGTTATTCCTTAACCCAGGGCTGAAAATTAACAAGATTGAATCCAACGGACAAAACCTTCCCTTTCATAGAGACCACCTAGCTGTTGTCATCGAATGTTCCCTGGCTCCGAATGAATATATCAAATTAGATATCACGTACGAGGGATACATTGACGAAGATATTTACCAGATAAACATACCTGACGAGATTTTTTTCTCCCTAGAAGATAATCCTTTTTCTAAAGAGAATTATGGCAAACATCCCGCTTTTGTATCAAGTAAATTCACTTTCCTCAGACCGGAAGTGCTGTGGTACCCGACAGCAGTTCCCTCGATAGCATTGCAAGCATCTGCAGAAATGAATTTCACGAGTTACACGCTCCATGTCAAAAAAACGAACGAACTGACTGTTCTATCCCAAGGAGTACCCACAACAGAAGGTGAGTATGTTACGTTCAACAATTTACAAAACTTAACGGGACTAACCCTCTGTATCGGGGAATATGAGAAAAGAGCCCTTACAGTGGACTCACTTACCGTGGAACTTTATACTTACCCGGGAAATGATTGCTACATGAAATATTTCGACGAATGGGATCTTCTCAAAGAAGACAACCCGAACCGGGAGAAAGATTTAAAAAAAATGTTTTATCTGTGCAAAGATGAGATTGAGCAAGATAAACCCAATCCTTATCCTTTCAAATATTTCAAACTGATTGAGGTGCCTTCATCTTCTTATTTTCTACGTTCGACGTTGTTTAATGACGGCATGCAACCGGAAATCGCATTTTTCCATGAACGATTATGTCGCATAGAAACTCACAATCCTGCTGATTATCCAGATAATAACTTCTACGACAGAAGCGTACAAGAATATCTTTTAACTGTCAATATCCCTTTTTTATGGAATAACTATATGAGAATAAAACATATTTTCACAGATTACAATAGCTGCATCACGTCCGACACGTACCAAGGCATAGAACTAATATTCAAACAAATGATAAACCCGGATATATATACAAAATCCGATGCTATCACGAGTCCGAAATTATTAAATCACATCGCTGAAAAAGGATTAAAAGGAATCATTGCCGAAGAATATAGCCGAGAACAAAACATCGCCATCCGTTCGAAAGTTTCTCATCTACTTGGGTATCTTACCACAATCACGACCTGGGATTCCTTGAGCCAGCTTATGCAAGAATTTAATACACGTACTTACTTCCAAGAAGTTAACTTCGATTCATTTATCGAGAAATTCGAACAACGTTTCGGACAAGACATTAAGGCATACATGGACGAATGGTACACGACTCACGAAGTTCCCTTGTTATCAATAAAAGACGCATCCCGTAAAACCACAGAAGATACGCAAATCATCGAATTCAACGTTGGTAATTTCAGCAAGACAGACGGTATTGTATCAATCGTAGCAACGAGCTACCCAGAGAAAAGTGTAATCAGAAATCTTCAAAGTTACTTGATTAAAGCCGGAGAATGCAAACGAATCGTCGTTCATGAAGACATAAAATATAAGGTACAATTAACCACAAACTTTTCAGGACATTTCCCTGAAAACATTTATTTCGAAGTCAATCAATCCCCATTATCCGGTCCTATACCGAAGGAAGGTATCACGTTACTTGATAGGAATCAATTCTATCCCCCAGGGGAAATCATTGTAGACAACGAGGATGATAATTTTTCTTTAATCGATTCGGCAAACAATCGAAAACGACTGACCGATATCATCAAAAAAGAAGACAACCAGAAATATATTAACTACTTGCTGAACCTTAAAACTAACGCATGGAGCTTACCTATATTACAGGAACTCCACGGCAAGTATATTCGTAGTGCTTTCGTAAAAAAAGCCGGCACGGGACAATTCAAGGCAGAATGGAGAGCAAATCTTCCGGAAGCAGGGAAATACGAAATATTTGTCTATAGACCTCATCTTGTCGGATTCGAAGGAGGAAAAACCGCAAGCGATCATCCTGGAATGAAAAATTACTATACAGTTTATACCCCAAAGGGAAAAGAAGAAATCATCTTAGACATTCCTGATAAAGAAGATATTTGGATAGGATGCACCTCCACTTTACCGGAAGAAGAAGCCTGGGTATCACTAGGTACATTTACCCTGCCGGCAGGCGAATCCCGAGTCGTACTGGATGACCGGGGAGTGCCTCCTATTACAGATAGATTATTTGGCGAGTTCGATCAAATGATAGTCGCCGATGCCGTTAAGTGGGTAAAGAAAAAATATTAATGAAAAATTTATACGATAACGAAAACCCTAAAAGTCAGATACTTTTAGGGTTTCTTCATTATGAATATTTTACAAATTCATTCCATCACAGAATCCCCAAACAGCTCATCTTTAAAATTAATCAGGTACAATTTCTTGCGGGCACGTGTAAATGCCGTGTAAAGCCAACGCCAATACTCGTCGTCCATCATCTCGTCCCCCATCCATCCCGGATCGATAAAAACAGCATCCCATTGCCCGCCTTGTGCCTTATGGCAAGTCACGGCGTAAGCGAATTTGATTTGTAGGGCGTTGAAATACTCGTCCTCTTGTATTTTTTTGTACCGCTTTTGTTTGGAAGGAATATCCATGTAATCCTCCTCCACTGCCGCAAACAATTTGCGATATTCGTCATAACTCAACGCAGGTTGTTCCGAGGTCAATGTATCGAGCATCACCCAAGCCGAAATCTCTTCCTCGTACCCGTAAATACTGAGGCGGGCATGAACGAAATGAAAGCCGTACAAATCCTTGTATTTTCCCACTTTCTCTACGGTGGCAATATCGCCGTTGGCGATAAAATCAATCTTATCATATTCGGCACCCCAGAAATAATTATTCTTTACAACCATGATCTTATCTCCACCGCCAAATGCTTCTTCCCGGTAAAGCACACGGGCACGGATACCCTCGTTAAAACGGTTCGCCCGCTTGTTGGAACGGCAGATAACCATCGTTTCGTCCATGCCGAACCTACCGTAACAATGATCCAATTCATCCAACAGTTCTCCTCCCCCGACACGTACTATATCCGGGAAGGGTGCAACTTTCAACAACAATTTGGCATAAGGAGCCGCCCCGATCATCTCCCGCACGAGAGTCGCGTTGTACAAGATACCGGATTGTTCGGATTGACGCATAATATCCGTGAGGCTTGCCTCGTAAACCTCCATACCGTAACTCACTTGCAGAAATTCGGCATCCAATGCCGGACTGACATCCACTCCAACCGGGGGAAGCTGTGCCGTATCCCCGATCAGCACCAAACGATTGTTGCGCCCGTTATACACGAATTCAAACAAATCATCCAATAGAGAACCCGTTCCGAAATTAGAATCCTGAGAACTCATCGAAATCATGGATGCCTCGTCCACGAAAAACAACACGTTGGCTCCCGCGTTAAATCCCAAGTTAAAGACGCCAATTCCTTCCTGTGCATTTTTCTGGCGATAAATCTTCTTGTGTATCGTGTACGCCGATTGCCCCGAATAACCGGAAAACACTTTTGCCGCACGTCCCGTCGGGGCTAATAGCACGACATGATACTCGAATTGCAGCAATGTATTGACGATTGCCGCCACCAGAGAGGTCTTTCCCGTTCCCGCGAATCCTTTCAACAAGAACAAACTTTCGGGGTTTCGGTCAAAGAAAAAAGTCGTGAAACATCTCATCGCCTCCTGTTGAGAGGGAGAGAAATCAAACCCAAACTTCTCTTTTACAATACGTTCAAAATGTTCATGTATCATGATTAAAATAAATAGCCAAAACTGTGGTATAAACTTTTTTTTTCTTATATTTGCCGACACTGTAATCCAACGTGGATTCGTGCGAGGTGTTGAATAAACACCGTGTAAAGATATGAAAAAAACAGCTTGAAAACAGTAGAACTAACTTGTTTAATATATAACAAATATACAGACAGAAAAAATGAAACCAGTTAAGATCATTATCCAAATCGTTTTAGCACTTGCGGCTATCTACCTGGGTTATTTGTGTTATGCAAGCGTGCAGAACCCTATTCAATTTGAAAAATTGAGAAACCAAAGATACGATAGAATTATCCAAAGGTTAAAGGATATCAGAACTGCACAAGATGCTTACAAGAGTATCCACGGGGTATACACTAGTAGTTTCGATACTTTGATTCATTTCGTGAAATACGATTCGTTGAAAACAGTGCGTTCTATCGGAGAGCTTACCGATGACCAACTGGATCAAGGTATGACGGAACAAGAGGCATTGAAGAAAGGTCTTATCATCCGTGACACGATGCGTATATCCGCACTTGAGCAACTTTTCGGGAAAAACTACCCGATCGACGATCTTCGTTATGTACCGTTCACCAAACGGAAACATGAATTCCTCATGGGAACAAACATGATCTGGACGGAATCAGGTATCGAGGTTCCCGTGTTCGAGGCTCGTGTAAACAACATGGTTATCTTCGAAGATTTATTTGAAGAATACGAAGATGCCATTCTCGAATACAACGGTGAAAGAAAAAGATTACAAAAATACCCCGGTCTGAAAGTGGGTAGCGTGGCAGAGGCAAACAATAACGTGGGTAACTGGGAGTAACATTCCGGTTCGTAAACGAGGAATACATGCAGAGTATTTATTTTGTTGACTCGGATTTCACTTACGAATTATCTACACAATCGATATTATCCATCCGTTATGCAACGGATGGATTTTCGTTTTGCGTGCATGACGCCCGTGACAAATTAATGGTATTTGTTCACGAACCTTATGCCGCGGACTCTCGTGAAGCCGTGATTGCCCGGTTGAAGAATTATCTCGTGAACGACGTGATTCTGAACCTGCGATTCAAAAAGGTATATCTTATGCCCTGTTTCAGCGAGAGAACCATTATCCCCGGGGCTCTCTTTAACAAGGCGAACGTGGCAACCCTCTATTCCGTGAATCAAGAGATTACCCCCGATGATACGCTTTTGTATCATCATATCGAGAAAATAGATGCCTACCTCGTGGAAACGATCAATACCACTCTCAACAATTTCGTTCGGGAACATTTCCCGGTGCTCCAAATCGTGAACGAGGCATACCCCTTTATACAAGGAGCGTTAACAAAAGCATTGCATGGTTCGGAACAAATATTCCTGAACATACAGGCTGATTTTTTCGATATCCTATTTATAAAAGATACAAGGGTGCAATTATTCAACTCGTTTAATCACAGGACGGCAACCGACATCGTTTATTTCCTGTTGAATTGCATCAAAGAATGTGACATTCAAAAAGAGAAACTACACGTTTCGGTGTTCGGTGCAGCAACAAATGACGAGAAACTGAAAGAATTGCTCTCGACCTATTTACCCACTCCTTATTTCGCGAAAGAACCTATATTAAACGGTATCTTGCCCGGCAAGGAGATCAATTCATCCTATTTCATTCACTTGTTAAATCTTCATCGATGCGGATTATAAGCGGCACACACAAGGGGAAAGTCATATTCCCGGACAAAAATTTCAGGGCTCGCCCGACAACGGACTTTGCTAAAGAAAACTTGTTTAACGTGCTCAACAACTACATCGATATAGAGGGAGCCGTCGTGTTGGACTTATTTTCCGGCACGGGAAGTATCAGCTACGAATTTGCCTCACGCGGTGCAGAACGAATCGTATCCGTGGAATTGAACTACAATCATTACTCTTTTATAAAAAAGACGATAGTCCAACTCGGTTTCAAGAATATCAACGTATTCAAAACCGACGTGTTTATCGCTTGCAAAAAACTGAAAGGCCAGTCCTTTGATATCATCTTCGCCGACCCTCCATACGATCTGGAAAAGATTATGGATATCCCGGCCGCTATATTTGACAATGAATTATTAGCCCCGGATGGGTTGGCTATTATTGAACATCCCGGCACGGTAGACTTCTCATCTGCCCCCTTCTTCTCCGAACACCGTCAATACGGCAGCGTGAATTTTTCTATTTTCAGGAAATAGAAAATGTAACATTGTTGTAATTAAAATGTATCTTTTTAGAAATCTTTTCAATCTACTTTAGCCGTCGAAAACAAGAGGTTTTCAATTATTTATTTAACGACTAAAATTTAGACAAATGAAAAAGATTTTAATGAGTGTGGTTTTGATTATCGCCTGCATGAGCAGTTTCGGACAAGAAGAAAAAAAGAAATTCCAGATTACCGGGAAACCTATCGTTACCGTTTTCGCTAACTATCATGCCGGATTGGGGGACGCGAACAAAGAGTCCGGATTCGCGTTGGATCGCGCTTACTTGGGTTATCAATTTTCACTAACCGAGAAACTTAGCGGAAAGGTAGTATTCGACATGGGCTCCACGAAAGTAGACGGCGCAGACCTTGAAAGAGTGGCTTATATCAAAAACGCCATGTTAAGCTGGAAGACAGGAGATTTTACCTTGGATTTCGGGTTGATCGGTTTGGAACAATTCAACGTGCAAGAAAAGTTCTGGGGATACCGTTACATCATGAAATCATTCCAAGACGAGTACAAGTTCGGTTCCAGCGCAGACATGGGTATTTTGGGCAGATACAAATTTACCAAATGGCTCTCTGCCGATATCACGATCAGCAACGGCGAAGGGTACAAAAAATTGAACGGAGACAACAAATACCGATATGCCGTCGGAGCCACTTTATTCCCGGTAAAAGGTCTGACTATCCGTGCCTACTATGACCTCGCCAGCAAAAGCAGTGATGCAGACGGATTGAAAGATCAACAGAACTTGGCTTTCTTCGCCGGATATAAACACAAACTTTTCTCTCTTGGCGGTGAATACGACCAAATGTTCAACACCAAATCCAAAGAAGATAAAGACCAAAACGGTTTCTCCGTTTACTCCACGGTGAAATTAGCCGAAAAATTCGACGCTTTCGGGAGATATGACAACTTGGCTTCCAAAGACGATTGGAGCAGCGCAGACGGGCAACGGGTCTTAATCGGTATCCAATACTCCCCGATCAAACAGTTGAAGATAGCCCCAAATTTCTCGACATGGAATCCAAGAGACGGAAAATCAAGTTCTTTCGCTTATTTGAACATCGAATTCAAGTTGTAACATTAATGTAACATTCGTGCAACATTCATGTAACAAGATTCATCTAAACTTGCATTGTAAAAAATGAATCAATAGATGTTGAAATTAATACAATCAAAAATGAAAAACTTATTTATTATTCTTCTAGCTATCGCGATTGCATCTTGCGGCAACTCAAAGAAAAACAAGGGTTCCGAAGACAAGAAAATGAATATCGCTGCCGCCGGAGCTACATTTCCTCTGCCATTCTACAATCTGGCCTTCAAAACCTACCAAGAGAAGACCGGCAACACGGTAACCTACGGGGGAATCGGTAGTGGCGGCGGAATCAGAAGCTTGAAAGATAAAATTGTTGACTTCGGGGGCTCGGACGCCTATCTTTCCGACTCCGAAATGCAAGAAATGCCTTATACCGCGATACACATCCCCACTTGCATGGGTGCCGTGGTAGTGGCATACAACTTGCCGGAAGTGAAAGATTTAAAGTTATCCGGAGAGGTGGTTGCCGATATTTATCTGGGTAAAATCACCAAATGGAACGATGCCAAAATCAAAGAATTGAACCCCGGCATTACCCTCCCGGACAAAGAACTTACCCCGGTATACCGCTCGGACGGTAGTGGTACGACCTTCGTGTTCAGCGACTATCTTACCAAGGTAAGCGCAAACTGGAAAGAGAACGTGGGTACCGGAAAGTCATTGAAATGGCCGGTAGGACTGGCAGCCAAAGGAAACCCGGGCGTAGCCGGAACGATCAGTCAAACACCGGGAGCAATCGGGTACATCGGCTCTGAATACGCGTTCTCGTTGAATATCCCGATGGCACAAATGAAAAACAGTTCCGGGAACTTCATCACCCCGAATACCGAAAGTATCTCTGCCGCGGCAAAAGGGGATATCCCGGCAGATACCCGTACCATGATCACCAATTCGGACGCACCGGACGCGTATCCCATCAGCTGTTTCACGTGGATTATCCTTTACAAAGAACAGGCATACGCCAACAGAACTTTGGCACAGGCTCAAGCCACTGCTAAATTACTGGACTGGATGTTAAGCCCCGAGGCACAAGCATTAACAACAAAAGTACACTACTCCCCACTCCCAAAATCCGCGGTGGACAACGCCAAAGCACTATTAAACTCTATAAGTTTCGAGGGCAAACAAGTCCTTAAATAATAAAGTTACAGGTTACAAGTTGAGCCTACGGCTCTGCAAGTTGCAGGTTCTCCACGGCACCCGACTTGAAACTTGTAACCTGCAACTTGTAACTTAAATTATTATTTAATGCGTGATATTATTTTTAAACGGTTACTTTCCATTTGTTGCATCTTGATACTTTTGATCAGTGCCGGAATGATTTACTCTCTGGTGAGTGGTTCTCTCTCCGCATTCGGTCAGTACGGATTCTTCCAGTTCATCGGTTCAACAGAATGGGATCCCCACCCGGACAGAGAAACATACGGGGCACTCTCGTTTATCGTCGGAACATTATTAACCTCTTTTCTGGCATTAATATTTTGCATCCCATTCTCCCTGCCCGTCGCTCTTTTTACCGGAGAATTCTTCAAAGGCAAAAGAATAGCCACTTTTATCAGTTCTATCATTGATTTATTGGCAGGAATCCCTTCTATCGTCTACGGTTTATGGGGATTTTATACCTTCCGCCCGCTCATTATAGAAATGGGCGTGAACGCGCAAGGATTCGGGATATTAACCTCCTCTATCATTCTGGCAATCATGATCATTCCCTATGCATCCTCTCTCAGTGGCGAATTCATATCCATGGTTCCCAACGAACTGAAAGAAGCCGCGTATAGCCTTGGAGCCACCCGTTACGAGGTCATCAGAAGCGTCACTTTCCCGGCAGCGGGCTCCGGCGTATTTGCCAGCTACATCCTTGCCTTGGGAAGGGCTTTAGGTGAAACCATGGCGGTCACCATGCTAATCGGTAACACGAACAATCTACCGACCTCACTTGCCGACACGGGTAACACGATGGCAAGTATCATAGCCAACCAGTTCGGCGAGGCGGACGGTCTGAAATTAAGTTCGCTCATCGCTATCGGGCTGCTTTTGTTCTTGATCACGGCTATCATCAACCTGATAGCGAAACTCATTATAAAGAAACTTAACTGATAGAGAAATGAGTAGTCTAAAATATAGAACGATAAAAAGCAAGGCATTCTTCTGCATCACGTGCCTTTTTGCCTCACTGACAGTAGTCCCCCTATTCGCTATTATATGGGAACTCATCAGAAAAGGCTACAAGCAAATCAACTGGAACTTTTTCACGGAAAGCGCACCCAGCACCTTGGATGCCATGTTAGCACGCAACACGGGTGACATCATTCCCGGCGGTATCGCTAACGGAATCACGGGTACATTACTTATGGTCGTGTTGGCCGCCGTTATCGCTATCCCGATCGGGATCATGGTAGGTATTCATCTGTCGGAACACCCGAAAACCAAGTTTTCCAATATCACCCGTTTTCTAACGGATTTGATACAAGGTAGTCCGTCTATCGTGATTGGTATTATCGCCTATGCATGGATCGTCAAACCAATCGGTAGCTATTCCGCTTTGGCGGGAAGCGTTGCCTTGAGTATCATGATGCTTCCCTTGATCGTCCGCTCAACGGAAGAAACATTAAAAATGTTACCGGGCAGCCTGAAAGAAGCCGGGCTCGCCCTCGGCGCCTCGTACACGAGTGTCGTACTCAAAGTATTACTGCCGGCAGCCTTCGGGGGACTGTTCACGGGAATCCTTTTAGCGATTTCCCGCATTATGGGAGAGACAGCACCACTCATGCTCACGGCTCTGGGAAGTACCACAATCAACTGGGATATCGTGAAACCTACCAGTGCGGTACCTCTATTAATTTGGGAATTCTACAACGATCCCAACTTGATAGACATGATCTGGAGTTCATCATTATTCCTGCTGCTCTTGATTCTGACACTTAATATCACAGCAAAACAGATCGCTAAAAAATGGAGAATCCAATAATTTACGATTTATGATTTACGATTTCAGATTCATCAATCGTAAATCAAAAATCAAAAATCATAACCAACATGGAAATCAAAGATCCTATACTACAACTGAAAAACGTATCTATTTCATATACACCCGGGAAAAATGCCGTGGAGTCAGTGAGCGCAGACATCGCCGAGAAAAAGATTACGGCAATCATGGGACCCTCGGGATGCGGGAAAAGTACTTTATTACGGGCAATCAACCGGATGCACGAGTTATACCCGGATATAAAAACCACCGGAGAAATTATATTGAACGGGAAGAATATATTGAAAACCAATCCCATGGAGGTACGCCGCATGGCAGGTATGGTATTTCAACGCCCGAACCCGTTCCCGACCATGAGCATCTACGACAACGTCATTGCCGGATATAAACTGAACGGCATCTCCCTCTCCAAACAGGAGAAAGACGAACTCGTGGAACAAAGCCTCCAGAACGTGGGTCTGTGGAATGAAGTGAAAGACGCCCTGCACAAAAAAGGAACTTTCCTCTCCGGGGGACAGCAACAACGCCTTTGCATCGCACGGGCTCTCTCGCTAAAACCGCAAGTACTACTGATGGACGAACCGACCTCCGCCCTTGACCCGATTGCCACGAACCGTATAGAAGAACTGTTACTCGATTTAAAAAAAGAGTTCACGATCTTGATTGTCACGCACAATATGTCACAAGCCGCACGTATCTCGGATTACTCCATGTTCATGTACCTCGGAAACCTCGTTGAATATGATGAAACCCGGAAGATGTTCACCAACCCGAGTGACAAACGCACGGAAGAATACTTGACGGGACAATTCGGATAACAACTTACGATTTATGATTTCAGATTTATGATTTCAAATTTCAAACAATAAATCATAAATCTACAATCATAAATCGTAAATCCCTAATCATCAATCTTAAATCATCAAATTTCATATTATGACTACAATAAGAGAAAAATACCTCGAGAAAATAAAAGAAGATTTTGAAGTACTGTCTACCGTCGTTATCCAGCAAATGGATATCGTGTTCACACTCACGGGAAGTAATAAAGACGCGAAATTACACGATAAAATAGAACACAACGAAGTAATCATCGACGGACTGGAAGTAAAAATACGGGACGAAGTGATCAACTCCATCGTACTCTATTGCCCCAGAGCGAGCGATTGCCGCAAAATCATGTCTTATCACGACATGACGGCCTATCTGGAAAGAATAGGGGACTTGCTTTTAAACATCGCAGACTTCCTGCGTGAAGTCGAGCTCCAAGGGGAATTATATACCCTCTTCCGTGAAATCATTCGCAAGCAACTGGAAATAGTGAAAAAAATGACACAAAATGCTATCTTTGCTTTCACGTGTGAAGACGAAAACTTGGCGAAAGAGATTATCCGCACGGATGATATCGTGGACAAAAACCACAAAGAAATCGTTCACGGGATACCTCTTCATTTCGTGGGTAGAACCGTCAAAGATCAAGATTTATTAGATGCCTTGTCACTGAGCAACATGTCATACAACATCGAACGAATCGGCGATAATGCCACGAATATAGCAGAAGCGGCTATCTATCTCATGGAAGGCAAGAACGCGAAACATATTCATAACAATTAAAATTGAAACGATGGACAAAAAACGCATTTTAGTGGTTGATGACGAGGCTGATTTAAGAGAAATCCTGCAATTCAATCTCGAGAGCGAGGGTTACTTCGTCGCCACGGCTCCTTCCGCGGAACAGGCATTAAAGATGCTCCCCGAGGAATATGACCTGATATTACTGGATGTCATGATGGACGGAATGTCCGGTTTCAAAATGGCAGAGAAAATGCGCAAAGACCTGCACAATGCCACCCCGGTTATATTCCTTACTGCCAAAGACACGGAAAACGATATGCTCACCGGTTTCAGCATCGGCGGGGACGATTATATTTCCAAGCCTTTCTCGATAAAAGAAGTATCGGCAAGAGTGAAAGCGGTACTGAAACGAACAGGTTCCCCGGAGAGTAAGAAAACCATCATCGACGTCGGCGAAATGCATATTGACCAAAGTATGAAATGCGTGTCCGTTAATGACCGTATTATCCCGATCACTAAAAAAGAATTCGAGATATTAAACATGTTGGCACAAGCCCCCGGAAGAATATTTTCCCGCGAAGATATTCTCAATAAAGTATGGAACGACGACAGCTACGTGCTGGAACGCACGGTAGACGTCCACATCACCCGGCTGAGAAAAAAACTCGGAGACCAAGGAAAACATATCATCAATCGCTCCGGGTATGGCTATTGTATAGAACTTTAAAAAATTATTCCCATGAAATTATCCTATAAACAGAAGTTATTCATCTACTTCTTCATTGTATTCGCGGCATTCACCCTCGTAATTACCTTTTTCCAACAAAACCGGGAAAAGGAATACAAGACCGAAACCCTACGCACCACGCTGGATGACTATTCAGACATCATAGCTCGTTTTATCCATCAACATCATTTACTTGAAAAACATCGGGTTGACTCGTTAAACAGCGTATTAACGCTCATGCCTTCCAACTTGCGCCTGACGATAGTCAGCCATGACGGGAAAGTCCTGTATGACAACAATCTCGACACGGGAAAAGAGATAGAAAACCATCTACAACGCCCCGAAATACAATCCGCGTCCATTCAAAAAACGGGTACAGCCATACGTCTTTCGCGAAGCACGGGAATAGAATATTATTACTACGCCAAAGACTATATCAATTACTACATCCGGGTTGCACTCCCCTACGACATCGAGGTACAAAATTTCTTGAAAACGGACAATATATTCCTCTATTTCATCACGTTGTTGTTCTTCATCACGCTGATCTCGCTGATTTACATATCCGATCGGTTCGGGAAAGCTATCTCCGGCTTGAAAGACTTCATTATCTCCGCGGAGAATCATAATATCGACTACAAAAATATTCGTTTCCCGCACACGGAATTAGGAGAAATAGGAGAGAAAATCATCCACAGCTACCGTCTACTGGAAGAAAGCAACAAGCAAATCAACGTGGAACAAGAAAAATTACTCCGCCATTTCCATTATTCCGACGAAGGTATCGCCATTTTCTCCGCCAACCAAGAAAAAATATACGCCAACACGCATTTTATCCAATACCTGAACACGATTTTGGATGAACCGACCTTTAAGGTGGAAGGACTCCTCGACCAACCGGATTTCAAAGAAGTGGCAGACTTCCTGAAACGCAACACCCCGGTCAACCCCAACACCGCGAACATCCCCGTTTACCAGAATAAAATCAGCAAATCCGGCAAGCACTTCGCCATTCAACTACTGATATTCACGGATAACAGTTTTGAAATCACGCTAAACAACATCTCTGACAACGAGAAAAACCGCTTGTTGAAACAAGAGATGACTAACAATATCGCCCATGAACTGAAAACCCCCGTGAGTAGTATCCGCGGCTACATCGAAACCTTGTTGGAACAACAGAATATCGCTCCCGACAAACAACGTTTTTTCCTTGAACGCACCTATTCGCAAGTCGTGAGATTATCCGATCTGATCCGGGATATTGCCTTAATCACGAAAACAGAAGAAGCCGCGGAAATGTTTGAAAAAGAGCAAGTCAATATCCACGCCACTCTACAGGAAGCTATCACGGATTTACATAAGCCGATCGTATCTCATGGCATCACCGTCAAAAATAGCGTCGATCCGGCAATCTCTATCGAGGGAAACAAGACTCTCGTGTACGCCATATTCCGTAATCTCATCGAAAACACGATCAACTATGCCGGAGAAAACATCTCTATCGGGATCAACAATTACACGGAAGACAACGAATTCTATTATTTCTCCTATTACGACACGGGGCGAGGCATCGATGAAAACCACCTGAACCGTATCTTCGAACGTTTCTACCGGGTATGCGAGGGACGCAGCCGTCAATCCGGAGGCTCCGGCTTGGGACTCTCTATCGTGAAGAACGCCGTCCTTTTCCATAAAGGAGAAATATCAGCTAAAAACAGGAAAGACGGGGGATTGGAATTTTTGTTCTCGCTAAGGAAGATCGAGAATACGTAAGGGTTTATAAAGTTTATAAGGTTTATAAAGTCCGTAAAGTCGAAAGTCCATAAAGTCACGGGTGTCCTTCGGACAAAATCAAAACGGCAGCTTGTGCTGCCGTTGGTATAGCGCCCCGCAGGGGTCCACGGACTTTCGACCTTATGAACTTTATAAACTTATTTTAATACTATTCAACGCAACCATTTTGTTAATCATCCATCTAATGCATAGATGCTTAATGGCAGATGTGATAACAACAAGTAATAAGAAAGGAAAAAAATGAAAAGCAAGACCACATTCACGCTAATTATTTTTTTGATCATAACTACACTCACGTTTTCCTCTTGTAACGATGACGGGTATAGCTTGGATAAATTTTGGCTAGAGTTTGGCACGATCGAGAAAACCGGAGATAACGAATACCAAATCCTTTTGGATAAAGGTCCCGTGCTATTTCCCTCCGTTTCGAACGTACCCGCCCGTTCACTGGAAAACAACGCACGAGTATTCGCTGACTTCACGATCCTGCAGGATGCCAACCCGGGCTCAGACGTGGATCATTACGTGAAAGTAAACGGTTTGCAGGAATTACTGACGAAACCGATCGTACCGTACAAAGAAGCCATCAGCGACAGTTTAGGAATGGATCCGATAGAACTACCCGAGTACTGGATCGCCAATGACTTCATCACTTTCCGTTTTTTCTACGGCGGTGGCGGAAGCATTACCCACATGGTAAACCTCACCAAGCATGAAGAAAAAACTGCCGACGGAAAGGTATTACTGGAATTCCGCCATAACGCTTACAACGATCCGGAAAACACCAGTAGAAACGGTTACGTAAGTTTCCCGCTAAAGGAAACCTTTAGCGAGGTAACGGACTCTGTCGAACTCCGAATACACTACAAAGCGTTTGATCAAAAAGAAAAAACAATTGACATTACTTATCGTCCTCGTAAATAGGTCTCTTCGTGACGGTAAGATGTAACGGGGAAGTTTCGTTCTGAACTTCCCCGTACTTTTTTTACGACGAAAATATCTTTTTTCAAAATTTTCTCTCCCAATATTTGGACTTTCAATAAAACTCTCTATCTTTGTACCCGCTTAACAAAAGCAACCGTTCTTTGAACAAAGGGGAGATACCAAAGTGGCCAACTGGGGCTGACTGTAACTCAGCTGACATCGTCTTCGTAGGTTCGAATCCTGCTCTCCCCACATTCGCGGAAATAGCTCAGTCGATAGAGCACTAGCCTTCCAAGCTGGGGGTCGCGGGTTTGAGTCCCGTTTTCCGCTCTCATTTTAAAGCACTTACGAAGGTAAGTGCTTTTTACTTTTAAACGGTTTTCATGAGACTCGAATAGTTTTTGTCAACCAAAACGTCAACCACGCTTCATTTTTTGAGAAAAATAAGATCAATTCCCTTTCATCTTCTCGATTAAACGTGTGACAGCTGCCACCAATTGATCGTCGTTTTGATAAATCGTCACCACCAATCTTCCCCCCTCCTCGATACTCCGAAATCCGATATCCCTATACCACGATAGCTTATCTGCCATCGCCTCCCCGTAATCCGATTCATCATTGATACCGAAATGCTCCCACCGAAATATCGTTCCCGTGATTTTATTACGTACCGTGAAATCGGGAAACTTTTTCTGTTTTCCGACAGCCAAAGGCGCCTCATAATACACGTCAAAAAAATCCACAGCCAACAATTGATTCAGTATATACAATTCCTGCGTCGAACGCACGAGTACTCCATTAGCCGCTTCATACTTTTTAGCACTCTTGAAAAATGTTCCCGCCCCGGGATGCGAATCCGCCACATTCCGATCTTCACAAGTGGTTTCCTTTTTAATCACTCTGGCTTTAGGAAAAAAACGCCACTGGTAATGATGATAAATAGTGGTATCCACCGTGCAATTTCTAATCAATTGCTTCAAAATACCCTGATCGTGCATTTTTCTCATAAAACGACTAAAATCCACCGGAGTCGGAAAATGTTTAGCGAAATCCTCTTTACCTTTAATATAGTCATATATATCATTCAATCGAGCGATTTCCGATGCGGCAGACTCGTTTAACAATTTATCAATATATGTATTGATTTTCTTCAACAACACGTACTCTTGAGGCAATGATTCCATTGTAAATCTGATTTTTCAACCGTAAATATAGGAAATAAAACTGTTTTCATAGGTATTCTTCAATTCTATTACGAAAATTTGTTTTTTGCTCCATTTTGATTATATATTTGCAAACAGAAAACATACTCAAAAAAATGGCAAAGAATTTTATACATCGTTTACAGCAAAAAGAAAATCGTGCTTACATGGAATTGTACGATCATTATTTTGCCAGGCTACATGGATTTGCCCGGAATTTTGTATTTGATGGAGAAGTTGCTAAAGACATCGTTCAGAATGCTTTAATCAAACTATATGAAAATATTTCTCTACTTAATTCGGAAGTAAATATCGGCGCATATCTTTGCGTGACAGTACGCAATAGTTGTCTGAATTATTTACGAGATCGGGGAGTGGAGGATCGTCATAAGATTCTTTATCTTCAAGCCATCGAGCAAGCGGAAGCATTAGAATGGCTAGACGATGAAGAATTAATCAAAGATATAAAGAAAATTATTACCGGATTACCAGAAAAGTATCGGAATATCTGTGAACTCCGGTTTTACTATAATCTAAAGTATTCGGAGATTGCCGAACGCCTTGGTATCAGTGAAAATGTTGCAAAAGTCCAAATTCACAGAGCCGTACAGAAAATAAAAGAAGCATTAACCAATAGTAACGAACACATTATAGGGATATTAATGTTCATCTTCCCCATACTCTCACCAACCGTACCTTCGCCATCCAACCGGGAATAATTCAAAGTAATAACCTTTCCACAAATTTTAAATTCCACCGGAATTACAAAAAAAATCATATTTTTTTTGTAACCATTCACTATTTACCGTGTTACTAGGGTAAAATCATATAAATTATACACTATGATAGATTGGTGGATTATTGAAAAAAGTTTAGATAAGAAATTAACACCTCAAGAAAAGCAATTCTTCGACGAGTGGTTAGAGGCCTCCCCTAAGCACAGGATGCTGTACGATAAAATCAAATGTGCCAACAACATGGACGACAACACCGCAGAATTTACTCGCTGGCGCCAAGCATTCCGTGAAAAACTAATTGCACGTAAACGACAGGAAAAGAAGCGCATATTTCTAAAATTGTCAGTGGCTGCTGCCGTTTTACTTTTGTTTCTAGGAAGCGGTTACTGGTGGTTAAGCATGGAAAACAAACCGCATACCATTGTAGAGCCTTTCGCACAAGAACCAAGTCGGAATGCTGTACATCTGACAACAGCCTCCGGAAAGGTATTGAACTTGTCATCTCAAACTATATCGGATACGTTGAAGATTGACGGAGCCAAACTTGTTAAAGACCAAGGAACCCTTATCTACGAGAAAAACCCCGAGGAACCACAAGTCGAACAACCTATGTATAACGAAATAGAAGTGCCGAAAGGTGCAGAATATCGTTTGGTACTGAGTGACGGCACCCGGGTATGGTTGAATTCGGATACGCGCATGAGTTACCCGACAAATTTCGAAAAAAGCATACGCGAAGTGGAATTACACGGTGAAGCCTATTTCGAAGTAAGTCACAACGCGAGCAAACCCTTTATCGTGCGTACCGGTGAATTGACTGTCACGGTGCTGGGAACAGAATTTAATGTCAATACCCGAATTCCAACCAGCATACGGACTACCTTGGTGGAAGGAAAAGTACAAGTAGCGTTCAAGGAAGGCATTCCATATACTTTAACCCCGGGAGAAATGGCAACGACGGATTTACTTTCCGGACAAACCACTGTAGAACAAGTAAATATCAAAAAATATATCGCATGGCGTCATGGACGTTTCTGTTTCGAAGAAGCGACTATAGAAGAAATTATGCAAGAATTGTCATTATGGTATGACATTCGGGTTGAATACCAAAACTCGAGAGTAAAAGAGGAAAAGTTCAGTGGATATTTGCCCCGGGGAGAATCAGTTATGTCCATTCTCCAAAAAATAGAGCAAACCTCATACGTGCATTTTAAAATGGTACAAAATAAGATTATCGTCGGGTATTGAAATAAAATCCGGAAGAAAACGGCCATTTTCTCCCGGAATGATCAAAACCTTAAACTAACATTTTGTCAAGTATTTGTAGTATTAATCAACATTCAAAAGTATGAAAAAAAATCGAACCATTCGATGGCCCGGAACAATCTATCTACAGAAAACCGGAAAAGTCATGAAATTACTAGTAATAGTCTTGTTGACGTTAAGCGGTTTAAGTGTGTCGGCACGAGCGTCAGCCCAACAACAACGTGTCACGTTAGATTTGAAAGAGTGTACGGTAATGGAACTCTTTCAAGCTATACAGCAACAGACAGATTTGTTTTTTGTCTATAATCACATGAATTTCAAACACATCGAAAAACTCAACGTTCAAGCAAAGAACGAAGAAGTGGAAACTTTACTGAAACGACTATTCAAAAATTTGGAACTCGACTTTGTTTTTAACGAACAAACGGTGATCATCAAACCTCAAAAAACAAAAAACACTATCATCCAAGGAATTGTCAGAGATAAAGATAAATTACCATTGCCGGGAGTGACCATTATTATAAAAGGGACAACCACAGGAGTAACGTCCGACAAAGACGGTCGTTTCAAACTGGTTCTAGTATCTTCCCGGGAAACTACTCTGGTATTTTCTTTCGTGGGAATGAAAACGCGGGAAGTCATTTGGAAGGGAGAACCCGAATTACATATAACGATGGAAGAGGAAACCACCCAAATGGACGAGGTTGTAATCACCGGCTACCAAACGGTAGACCGCCGGAAATCCACCAGTTCCGTGACCTCCATTAAAATGGAGGATTTAAACATCCCGGGCGTTTCCTCTATAGATCAGATGTTGCAGGGACGTATCCCGGACTTGATTTTGATGAGTAATTCCGGAGAGGTAGGCGTAGTTCCCAAACTGCGTATCCGTGGAACCTCCACGCTAATCGGCAATCGCGAACCGCTGTGGGTACTCGACGGAATCATTATGCAGGATCCCGTAAACGTGCCGGCTTCGGATTTGAATGACCCGGACTATATCAACCGTATCGGTAATGCCATCGCCGGAATCAACCCGCAAGATATCGAGCGTATAGACGTACTGAAAGATGCTGCCGCAACCGCTCTTTACGGAACTCGCGCCGCCAACGGGGTGATCGTGGTAACAACTAAAAAGGGACGCATCGGACGACCTATTGTCAATTACAACTTGACAACAACTCTTCGTCAACGCCCCTCCTACAACGACCGGGCAATTAACGTGATGAATTCCAAGGAGCGCATCCAGTTTTCCCGTGAATTGGTAGCACAACATTACCCGTTCCCGGATGATATAAACATGGTTGGTTATGAAGGTCTGTTGAATCAATTATACAATCATGAACTGACCGACGAACAATTCGAAAAAGAAGTAGGACGCCTTAGCGTTATCAACACGGATTGGTTCGACTTACTGACTAAAAATTCCGTATCACATTCACACACGATCAGTATTTCCGGAGGGTCGCCGGAAGCCACTTATTACGCCTCGATCGGTTACACGCGCGATAATGATGTGATTTGGGACAGTAACAACGAGCGTTATACTGCCACGATGAAACTGAATGCCAACCTCACACCTTGGCTAAACGCTTCTTTGAACATGAACGGGAATATTTCTTCCCGCCAATATTACCAACAGGAGTTGTCACCCATGGAGTACGCCTACAAAACAACTCGCGCATTACCCGCCTATGACGAGAACGGGGAATATTTCTATTTCTTGAAAAGAAAATGGGGAACGATGAGTCCGGAATATTACCAATACAATATTCTCAATGAATTGGAAAACAGTTCCTACAATCAACACGGTTCCGGATTAACCATCACGACAAATTTGCAATTCAGTTTGCTAGATTGGTTGAAAGCTAACGTTGTCGCATCCTACCAGACGTCGAACACGACTCAAGAAAACTGGTGGGGTGAGAAGACCAACTATGCCGCAATGTTACGGGGCACAGAATACGGTGTATTGCCGGCACCAAGAACCGAAGGAGAACCGGATTACTTGGGCAACCCTACCTATATCGGGGGAACAAGTCTATTGCCCTATGGTGGAGAACTAACACACGATCAATCGGGAAATCAGTCTTATACGGTGCGTTTACAGTTAGATGGGAACTACTTTTTCGGTAAATCAAACCAGCATAACCTCAACGGCTCCATTGGTTTTGAAATGAGTTCAACCCGCACCCGCGGCTACGTGCGTACCGAGCGCGGTTATTACAAAGACCGGGGGATGAGTTTCGTGAATAACATTGACCACGAGAAATTTCCCGATTACGCCCGATGGGTATTTCAAAATCCTGCTCGGTTGACTGATAGTAAAAGCAATACTGTATCAAGCTATGCTTCCATATCATATAGCTACTACAATTATTTTACCGTGAATACCAATGCCCGAATTGATGGTTCCAACGCATTCGGAGATCAAAGCAATAACAAATTATTGCCCATCTGGTCCGCTTCTGCCAACTGGAACATTTCGGAATTATGGGGGCTAAAAGAAGCAAACTGGTTGGATTTTCTCCGCTTGAAAGCGTCGTTTGGGTACCAAGGTAATATGCTCAGTGACCAAAGTCCGGTAATGATTATTTCCAAAGAGCCACTCGATTCCCATTTCGGGGAGAACGTGGCTTCAGTTTCACGCTATCCTAATCCAAATTTGAAATGGGAAACCACCACTTCCTATAATTTAGGAATAGAGCTCGGGTTGTTCCAGAGAAAAGTAATGATAGAAACTGAATACTGGTGGAAACACACCGAAGATGCTTTTATGGATAAAGCTATCGCGACAATGAACGGGGTGCCCAATGACGTTTACCAAGTAAATCAAGGTGACATTGACAATCACGGGTACAATGTTTCGCTGACATTCATGCCATTGCAATCCCAAGATTGGTTCTGGTCCGTATCGACTTCAATTTCCAAGTCTTTTAATAAAATGAAGAGTAAAGCGGATGTCGATCAATATGAACTCTCGAACTTCCTTAATGGTTCGGCTCTCGTGAAAGGTCAACCTATCGGTACTTTTTACTCCTATAAATTCATCGGGCTGAGTCCTGTAAACGGCGGACCGATGTTCGATGATTATGCCGACAATCCCGAAGTATTGCGCGGTCTGAATAAATATGACACGTACACACGCGTTTTAAAGCCTTCCGGACGACGCGAACCGACAATATCAGGGAATTTGAACACGACACTACGTTGGAAAAATATCCGTCTGAGCGGAAACTTCGCGTACAGCATGGGAAATAAAATTCGTCTGTTTGCCATTTACAATGCTGCTAGCGATGCGGTAATGGATGCCCAAAATATCCGCCCCGAAAATAACGTCAGCAAATATTTCTTGAACCGCTGGCGCAAACCGGGCGATGAGCGCCACACGAATATCCCGGCGATTATAGGAAAAGGCGATGACAATTATACGCTATATGAAAGACACTGGAGCGATAAATATCAAGATATTCAACCTTTAGCAATTTCCGCATGGGAAATGTATGATTACGGTGACCACCGTGTGGTAAGCGGTAATTATTTGAAATGTTCCAACTTGAGTTTAACCTACCAGTTCACCGAAACGATACTGAAAAAACTGCGTCTGTCACAATTGGATGTATCATTTTCAGCCACTAACCTGTTCACTATTTCGGCCAAAGAGTTGAAGGGACAAGCCCCGACACAAGGAGGTTTTGCCAGCATCCAGTTGAGCGATCGACCTACATATACTTTAGGATTAACCGTTTCATTCTAAAACATCGATTACATGAAAAAAATACTTGTTCTATGTTGCATGGCGGGTTTATTTTGCGGATGTTCCCATTTTTTGGAAGAACACTCGCAGGACCTTGCTAAAGTGGAAACTTTTTCCGATCTGGATGAAGTGCTATTGGGAAAAGGTTATATGCCATCAGGCAGATTCGAGAATAATGAGTATGGAGTATCACCCGTGAATGCTTTTTTCCAAGCTACCCATCACATGGCAGATGAATTGGCTTTTAACGAACGAAGCAATTTAGGCGATCTTGCAGGAATACAACCCCAAATGTTCGGTTGGTACACGTGGCAGCAAAGCGTTGGTCTACCTTACGAGGGCAATTCCCGTACTTCGGAAAGCAGAGATTGGAAGCAGGCATATTCTTGTATCAACATTTGCAATATGGTACTGACTTCCGTCAATGACTTGTCCGTAAATAATCTAGTGGAGGAACTACAAAAAAAACGTATCAAGGGAGAAGCTCATTTCCTTCGTGCGCTTTACTATTTCACCTTAGGTAATCTATACGGACAGCCTTATTGTACACAAACGCTAGGCACTCCGGCCATACCGCTTAAATTGACGGAGTACGTGGAAGACAAAGAGTATACCGTCAACACGGTAGAGGAAGTGTACATCCAAGTACTTACCGATTTAGACGAAGCCGAAACTTATCTAAAAGATAACGAGGTGAAAAACTATCCTTACCGGGCAGATATCATTGCCGTGTATTTATTAAAAAGCAGGGTATATCTTTACATGCAAAATTGGGAAAAAGCCTTGGAATACGCTAACATGGTATTGGACAAGCGGAACGGACTATTGGACTTGAATACACATACCCCGGACACAGAAATATTAACCAAAGCCTCGCCCGAAACTATCTTCTCCATGGGAGGCTACCCGTTGGCCGGTTGCATGTATTGTTCAAGAGAAGGAGAGGAGAAGTTCCCGGCTTACGTCGTTTCCCAAGATTTGCTATCGGCTTTTACCGAAGGCGATAATGATTGGCGCACACAATATTATATCATGAAAGAATCAATAGGAGGTATGTCGACTAATTACGTCTACACGGATGCATGGGTGCTATCCAAAGTACAAGGTTGGGTATTCGGTTACAAGGAAGCTTCCGACCACTTCATGTTCCGGACAGCGGAAGCCTATTTGAATGCGGCTGAAGCGGCAGCTTACTCGGGTGACGAAACGACAGCCCGCACGATGCTCAAAACTCTGTTGAATCATCGCTTGAAAGAAAGTCGTGAAGTGACAGCAAGCGGCAAGGAACTGGTAGACCTCATCCGTCGCGAACGCCAGTGCGAGCTATGCTTTGAAGGTCATCGTTGGTTCGATTTACGTCGTTACACGGTATGTGACAAATTCCCATATTCCAAAAAGATTACACACCGCTATATCAAATACGTGAAATCGGGATTCATTCCTGTCATATCGACCCCGACTGAAATCGTGGAATACGTTTTGGAGGAGAACGACGACGCTTACACGCTGATGCTCCCCAAAGAGGTTTTAGATTTTCAGAATACACTACAGACAAACCAACGTCCGGTTCGAAAAGGGAAATCGATACCTATCGGTAATTAACAGATACTTAAACGCAAAGATATGAAATCAGAAATATTAATCTTTATAATTGCTTTGGCTGGTAGTTTATATGCTTGCCAGCAAGAAGACGAGTTGGAGCCGCTTGCCGTGACCAATTCTTTTGCCATTTCGCCTGGAGCCACGGACGAGGAGTCAAAACTCAAAGAGGAGTTTTTCAATACCACCGGATGTCATCTCCTTTTCAACGATACGCTCCGACACGAATACAAAGGGACGGACGAGAATGGCAAGCCTTTTTATGAAACAGAACTCTTAGGCCTGGAATACCAGCTAACGAATACAAGCAATCTCCGCTTTAAGTTCGACTATTTGCAAACGTTAGAACAAAAGCGTCAAGTCACAACTTTCTTGCAGAACGATTTACTACCGTATATTAAAAACGTGATGCCTTATTCCCTGCTAGTGGCTAACGGTATTGATGAATACCAGCGAAATACCACGGACGTTACTTATGATTATGTCGGCTCCCCGTTGACCTATAACAATTTGCGTTGTTTGGCATTAAATGTCAGCGGATTGTGGGAATTGACTCAAGAAGAACGTAAAGCCTACGCGCAGGATATTTGCTGCGAGATCATTTTTGCCTCTTTCGGGGGAACAGCGGGCAACAAGTATACAGACGGAAAAGCTGGAGAGTTCTTCGCGGTCAACTACAACAATTATTCCACCCCCAAGTCATACTGGTGGGCTCCCACGGAGATTTTGAATCCGTTGGAGATGGGATTTCTGGAAGATCCTTATGAAAATAATTTCTCCTCCCCGAAAGAAGATGCCGTGGCTTATATCAAAGCCTGCTTGTCGCTGACAGAGGAGGAATTCTTTGAAAAATACGGGGAGAACGACATCAATGGATATACCAGAAAAAAATATGATATCATCAAACCGTTGCTCGAAGCAACCGGAATTAAATTTAATTGATTATGAGAAAGTATATAATAGCTTTATTTGTATGTTGCAGTGCTATATTCTGCTCATGCAGTGACGATGATAATTTGCCGAGAGTCAGTCCCTCCACTACCGGCGAGTACACGGACGAACGTGACGGCAACACCTACGGGTGGGTTCGAATCGGCAATTTGGAATGGATGACTTCCAATCTAAAATATTATTCCGAGGCACCTTATTACGAATGCACGTACGACTTGTTTGGGGCTAACTATCCGGTCAAGATTAAGTCCCATCTCCTCGATATCGATTTTGCGGCAGATTACAAGGAATATGGGAACTTCTATACTTGGGAGGAAGCCCGCACGCTTTGTCCTGAAGGTTGGCGTTTGCCCACCGATGAGGACTGGAAGAATCTGGAAACAGCATTGGGCATGTCTGCCGGAGAAGCCGATTCGGAAGGCTGGCGGGGAAATCAGGAAGCCACCCTTCTCCGCCAAGGGTCAGAAGGAACGGGCATGGCACTCCAATTAGGAGGCGAGGTTGCAGATGCTGAAGCTTGGGGACGTTCCCCGTTCTTGTGTTTTGTCGGCGAGTACGGGTATTTTTGGTCGGCTTCAGAGGTGGAGAACAACGGTTTACAAACCACAACGGTCTGGTTCCGGAAAATATGTGCCCATTACACGACTGTCTACCGAGGAACGGTGACACTGGAAAGAATGATGCGCATACGTTGTTGCCGAGATGCAGAGAAATAATATAAACTTCTAAATAATTTCTATGAACAGAATTTTCTTTTTTATCGCGGCACTGCTATTGTGTGGTGCCTGTACTTCCCGCCCCGAGGGATTCGTGATACGGGGCAATTTTCCCGGGTTACAAGACGGGATGCTGGTCACGCTTCGCTCCATGGAAGGTGAAGCGATATTGGCAACAGATACCATTCAAGACGGCAAATTTGAATTGCAGGGCGTAACTGCTTCACCGCAATACTGCAATTTATTGATCAGCTCTAACACCTCTTCCCCCCACATGGGCAAAATGGTTAATATTTACATGTTTCTAGACAATTCCGAACTGACGGTAAACACAACCCATTTCGACAGTCTGCAATTCATCCACCCCTTCGTGGCTGAAACTGCCGAATCGAAAGCTCGTGTAGAAGGAGGTCCACTACAGCGAGAATATTATGAATATCGTGATGCTTTAATGCCTTTGCTGTTGGCTGCCTCGGAAGTGAATATCGCTTCAGCCACGCTGAATATGCAAGAAAACCAATACACAACGGAGGAATTCAACAACCGATTTGACGAACTATATCCTAAGAAGCTGGCAGCGGAAGCAGCTATTGATGCTGCTAAAATGGAATTTATCCGCCAACATCCACAATCACCAGTATCGCTTTTCATTGCGGAAGGCTTGTTGAACACCACTTTTACGCGCACTCCCGAAGAGATAAAAGAACTGACACGCATTGCCAAACAGATCGAAGATTCAGTGCGTCGTCCCCGAGTATTAAAGATGGCAGAAATTGCAAGCATATTATACAAAGGAGCATCATACAAGGACATTGAACTGACCAATCCGACAGGCGAAACCGTGAAACTATCACAGTATATACTTCCCGACCACTACACGTTGGTAGACTTCTGGGCATCGTGGTGTGGTCCCTGCCGCTGGGCCATCCCCAAAGTGGAGCAAATTTATGAACACTCCCCAAAAGACCGCCTGACCGTAATCAGCGTATCGTTCGACCAAAAGAAAACAGACTGGGAAACGGCAATGAAAGAGGAAGCCATGCCTTGGACTCAATTATGGACAGGCAATCGTGACCAAGTTACCGCTGCCCAACGTGCCTACAATATCAGCGGCATTCCGCGCCTGATGCTCATCGCACCCGATGGCAAAATCGTTTTCAGCGGTAACGATGCCAACGCATTACGAGTAACTGTTGAAGAATATTTGGAAAAATAAGATATTCCGAAGATTAAAACAAAAAAATAAGAGAACAATGAAAAAACTCTGTTTTATATTACTGCTCGGTGCTGCCGCTTGTACACGGCAGCCTGCCGACCACTTTATCCTACGGGGTACGGTTCCCGGTGCCATGGACAGCACGAAAGTTACCCTACGAACCATCACCCGATGGGACAAAGATTTAGCCAGCGCTTACGTCATTGACGGGAAATTCGAGTTGCGCGGGCAACTGGACGCTCCCTCCATGTGTAAATTTAGCGTGAGTAACACGGATTATATCCTACGCTCGAAGCAAAATCAAGAATCGGCATATTGTTACGAGCTTAATTTCTTTGTCGAAAACGGCAAACTCACCTTTACCACGCCACATATCGACAGCCTACCACAAGCATACTGGCTTTACGACATCCGGAAAGAAAAGAACTACCGAGTGGAAGGTTCCAGCGCTCAAGAAGCATACTACCGCTACCAACAACAAACCTTTCCGTTGCGTTACGGTATACAGGAACTCCGCAAGCAGGAGAAGCAAACCCCGGACTATAACAGCCGATTGGAAACCATGAAATCGGAACTGGACAAAGCAAGCCGGGCATTTATCCGCAACAACGATAATCTGGCAACGAACCTCTACATTGTCGGAACATTGAAGAAACCCGCTTTCACCTACAATCAGGCTTATCTCGACGAACTGGAAGAACTCTTTGCTTCCTGTCAAGACACTTGTGCCGCATTGAGGGAGTTTCGCCATTATCTCCGTGACGCCTCCCGGCTGGTTCAAGGCTCACCGTTGCAAGAAGGCGAAGTGGTCGATGATAAAGGAAAGAGCGTATCGCTGCTCGCCCAATTAAACCGAGATGGATACACGCTGATTGATTTTTGGGCATCATGGTGCATTCCCTGCCGAGCAAGCCTGATATACCTACGCGAAGTGTACAAAACTCACGGGGATTCCATCCGTTTTATCAGCGTGTCCCTCGATCAACAAGAGGCAGAGTGGCAAAAAGCCTTGAAAGAAGAAAACCTGCCGTGGGCACAATTCCGCAGCTTGCCCGAACAAACCAAAGCGTTCGCGGAACAATATAATCTCATTGGTATTCCAACCTTCTTTATCATTGATAGCGAAGGACGAATCGTCTTTTCCGGCAGTTCCATCAACGAACTGGCGGAACAACTACCTAAAATAAATACAAATACTACACACTGACAACAATCCGCATACCTACCAAGCGGGTATCAAAAGCACTTACGAAAGTAGGTGCTTTCTTCGTTTTAGTGGTAATCGAGTGCATCCACACCCGTACAAAGACTACTTTTAGAGATAATTGAGTATTTTTGCGCCATCTAAATAAAGTGGAACGTGGTGATATCCAATCGTCCTACAACATAGCAGTGTGCCACGCGACAGGCTACGGCGTAAAACAAGACTTGGACAAAGCTTTCGAGAATTACATGATTGCCGCCGAGGCCGGGCACCCGGGCGCACAATTTCAAGTTGGCAACTTTTACATCGAGGGAAGAGGCAATATTGCACAGGATTACGCCGAGGCCGTAACGTGGCTCAACAAAGCGTACCAAAACATGGAAGCCGAGGATTGCTGGCAGCCTGCCGCCGAACTTGCCATCTGCTATCAAGACGGTCTTGGGACTTTTCAAGATGACGACACGGCATTTCAATTCCTTTCCGAACTTGAAGGGAATGAAATGCTCGACGACGTGTGGGAACCACTTGACGCCATGGTACTCAACGCCCTCGGTGTTGCCTATGGCTTCGGAAGAGGTACAGAACAAAACATTCCTTTGGCGATAGAATACTTTGACAGAGCCATCGAATACGACTCGGAAGAAGCAAAGAAAAACAAGACCCGCTTCAAGAAAACCATTTTCGGCTCTTGGAAGATAAAATAAAGAGGTGTGTTAAACACACCTCTAGTCTATAAAGTTCATAAAGTCGAGCCCCCGGCTCTTAAAGTCTATAAAGTCCGTAATTTAATAGTATACTAATATTCAACTCCATAACACATACACTACCTGCATATTTGACCTTACGGACCTTATGGACTTTCAGACTTTATGGACGAGAGGGGTGTGTCAAAACACACCTTCTCTTCGTGACGGCTATCGTGATTTCACCACGATATCAACGCATTGCGCATCAGCAAAAAACTTACGGGCAAAAGCCAACACGTCTTTCGCCTTAATCTTATCAATCACTTTCTCGAAAAACTCGGGAGCATCCAAACTTTTTCCCGTGCGTTGATAAAACTGGATATTTTCCGTCCAAAAAGGAATACTTCCAAAATCCGGAGCGGCATCCCGTTCTTTTTTCAATAACAGGATAAAATCCTCCACGTCTTCATCGGACATTCCCTCTTTCAAGAACTGCTCAATCTGCTCGTGCACGATAGCCCGCATACGAGGCCCTTTCTCCAAGGAACTCTCGAATTGCACGTTAAATAACTGCGAGGGGTCGGGCTGACCGGTAACATCCGTCCGCACGTGTACCCCGTACGAACCGCCCTCCGCTTCCCGGATACGCTGTTGAAACAAGTACTCGAAATGCTTCTGAAGAATCATCATGCAAAGCTTATCCGCCGGTTTCGTCTTCAACGTGTTCGTGAAAGCCATATCCACCATGTACTTTTGCTCCGGAATATCCACGGCAATATCTTTCGCCACGCTCTCTTTTTTATAGTACTCGTACTTAACGGGCTTCTCCTTGCGGTAAGTAGAAGAAAGCGAAGCGATATATCGACTAACAAGCTCCCGGGCTACCTCCCGTTCCAAATCACCCACGATATAGAAAGAAAAGTCCGAGGCATTCTGGTAACGTTCCTTGAAAATACGAACCATCTTCTCGTAATCCATTGCCTCGTAATACCGCGCATCCCTCACCCAAAGCCGGGGCGACTTCACCATCCGCAACTCACGCAACACGTCATTGATAGTGTCGTCCGTCGTTTTACGAGAGTGAGCCAATGTCAACTTATTCACGTGCACATATTTGTCAAAAGCGGCTCTGTCGAAACGAGGTTTTTCCACCACCAAATGCAAAAATTGGAAAGCGAAATCCGCGTCACGCGTCGTACTCGTGCAATTGATACTTTCGGAGTTCTCCTCCAAGGAAATATCCATGTTGATGGAATGCTCCTGCACGAGCGCGTTCAACTCTCGAGTCCCGTACTTGTACAAACCGCTCTTCAAGAATAAAGCCACCATAGCGTCGGCTGACGGCAAATCCTCTGCTGGAAGCAAAGAACGTCCTCCTCGGCTACCTATCAAAACATTAAACATACCCTTGTTGTAATCGGTGTACTTGTAATAGACCTTCGCCCCGTTACTCAACGTCCACTCTTCCGCCTCTATCGGCTTCAACGCTTTCTCCTTGACAATTTTACCCGCCGGAATCTCGAAATCGACCAAAACACCGTTGCCCGCCAACTTCTCCTGTCCCTCCCCGGCTTCAAATGTCCACTCGCGAGCCTCCTGCATCACGGTTGAAATTTGTTCTTCCGCGGGGAAAGGATAATCCGCGCTATTTCCTTGCATGATATAAATCCAATTCCGGTCGTCGTCAAACCAGCGAGCAATCCACTTCCGGAAATCCTCGGCGGTCAGACCGTTAAGAATCGCTGCCGTCGTATCTATATTCTGCTCGAACTCGCTAATCGGGTACCCCAACAAGAAATTATTCTGGTACATTTGCAAGTACATACTATTCGGGAATCGCTCTTTTTGCAACTTAAACTGCTCCAACCGCTTGAGATAACCGGACGCCATGCCGTGTAACTTTTCATCGGTTATCACCGTCTGATGAACCCGTACCATCTGTTCCATCAACTGTTCCAACGCCTCGATTTCCTGCCCGGGCAAAGACGACACCACGACATTCAATCCCTCGTAACCCCGAACGATATCGAAGATACCGATACTCGCGTTAAGAAACGCCACATCGGAATTTTCCATACACTCCGCCAAATGGTCGCGCATCATCTTGTTGTAAAACTCCCGCATCAAATCTTCCCGCAACATATCCCGTAACGAACGCACCGGATTCTTCCGGAAACGCTTCATAAGCACCATCCCGTTCGTCGGCACATCCTTGTCTATCAACTTATAATATTGAGGTTGCGGACTATCCGGAATATCGTACACGAGGCGAGGTTTCGGGTTCTCCCGCCGGGGAATGAGAGCGAACAAGCGTTTCACCTCCGCTTCCACCGCATCCACGTCTATATCCCCGAGAATAATCACGGCTTGTTGGTCCGGACGATAGAAATCCTTGTAATAATCCCTCACTTGTTCCGCCGTGAAACTCTGCAACACTTCCACGGAACCAATCACGTCATGCGTGGCGTACTTGCTCCCGTTGTAGATGAAAAAGTTCGCCTGCTTCTGCAATCGAGCGGACAAATCCATTCCCGCACGCCGTTCCTCCTGTATCACCTGCCTCTCGATTTCCATCTCCTCGGGATACAATTTAAGAAAACCGGACCAATCCCTCAATACCAAAATACAAGAATCAACCAACAACTTCGAAGCAGTAGGAACATTATTCACGTTATACACCGTTTCGTCGTGTCCCGTGTAAGCATTAAAATTACTTATCTTGTGCCGTTTCAAAAAAGCCGGAACCCCATCCGGGAAATTATCCGTGGCATGGAAGGCCATGTGCTCGAGCACATGAGCCAAACCATTCTGCTGCTCCTCCTCCATCAACGCTCCCACGTTCTGCACGAGATAAAAATCGGCACGTCCCGGCGAACTTGTCGTACGGCGAATGTAATACGTCAGCCCGTTTTCCAATCGCCCCTGCCGGAAATTCACCGATTCCTCTTGCGCTAAAATCGATTGCCCGAAGGATAAAAAAACAAAAAACAATAGTAACAAACTTCTCATAACTCCCTCAACTTCTCTTGTATCATGTTCTGCAACTGCTTCATCAACTCCACCTCTTCGATTCCGGAACTAACGACAAAAGCTTGATTCAAACTTTGTTTTGCTTTTTCCGGATTACCCGTGGCATTGAAACAATCTCCCAGCATATACAACAAACGAGTACGCAACTGTGCCGCCATCTCGTATTGCAAAGCCTTGTCCAACCACACTATCACTTTCTCGTTCGCACCCTCCGGCAAATTACCCCGGTACACGGTGTACAAATCTTCAATCGGTTGGGTATAATCGTTTACCGTCAAAGCCTTCTCTGCGCCGGAAAAGTATTGATTCATCTTCTCGAAAAACGTGTTTATATCCTTGCGGAAAAGACTGTAATACCCGTCCGATAACAAAGATATCGCCTCAAAAGCGGAAAGCGAACCAAATGAAATATCGCTATATACCGGCTGCAAATCTCCTTTTACCCGCTCTAAATGTTTCTTGTAATCCTGTTTACCGTTTTTACAAAAAGAGATGATATAATTATTATAAACACCCAAAATGAAATCCTGAATCTTCTCTTTCCCCACAATCTCCTCGTATTTTCGGTAATTTTTCACCAGAAAATCGAAAATCTCGTCATTACCCTTGATTTCATTGTGATACATGCTGATGATATACAAATCCTCGGCGTTAATCATATTCTCCAACTTCTTGTTCTTCACGTACTCCGGGAAAAGAGCCTCGATACGCACCATCCATTTATCCCGGTTATACCCGGTTTGGGTAGCGATAAACTCGGGAGCCCGAAACAACAACTCCTGTTGCAGGTCGGTATTCTTCTTTTCCTTCTTCGATTTCTCATACAACTTCTCGAAAGTCAGCATATCACCCGTCACCATCTTCGCTTCATTGAGCAACGCGGCAGGGGCTTTCGCCCCCCGCACCACGCGCAACACCTCTCCTTTCACGTTCACGAATATCATCGTGGGAAAAGCCTCCACCCCGTATTTTTTCACCAGTTCAGCCTGCTCGGGAGCTTCTGCGTTCAACTTGCAACTCACGAAATGCGTGTTAAAATAGTCACCCACTTCTGGAACAGTAAACACTTTTTGCGACATCACCTTGCAAGGTCCGCACCACTCCGTGTAAAAATCAACGAAAACATCCTTTTTCTCTGCCTTCGCTTTTTTCAAAGCCTCCTCGAAAGTACCTTGAAAAAAAGCAATTTGAGCGGATAGATTTCCAACCATCCCCATCAACAGGAACACCAACACGTATTTAATCCTTCTCATAATATTTCCTTCTTTTGAATCTAATCTTTTAATATAAACTTAAACACATCCCGCAAGACAGCCGAATGCCCTTCATTCTCCACCCTCAAGGATACCCAATAATTACCTGCCGGAGAATCAACCTGCATATCCACGTAAATCCGACCGCCACCGACAACTTGCACGTAAGAGGCAAAATCCTTTGCGGCTTCCTCTCCCCGGTCGCTACGAACGCTTTCCAAATAATAACGCATAGGCTCTGTCCCCAAAATCTGACCAATCGTCGACGTAGTCCACGGGGTATTTTTATCAATCTGGTTTTGCAATTGCACGATCTGTTCTTCCATCGTGAAAGGATCATCTTGCCCCATACCCGTGCATATTTCAATGATTTGATCCGTCAATGCATAAATTTCGTCTTCCAAGCCCTCTTGCCGAGGAAGGTATTCATTCTCCATGATATCGCTTAACTCATACCCTTTCTCGTACAGCTTATCGATTTTATCTTGATCCGGATTCAACGCCCCCTCTTCTATGGCAATTTCCTCCATCAACGCATACACTTGATCATATATCTCTTCCATTTTCGCTTCCAACTCCTTCAATTCGACATCCAACGACTCCATTTGGTCAAACAGCCCTGCCAACTCCTCGTTGGAATACAAGGCATCCAATGTCGTTTTCAATCCTTCCATCTTCGTGGCTAGATTAGAAAAACGCACGATTTCCAACGAATCCTTCGAATATCCGGCATTAGCACAATCCAAATACCCGACAGTCACGTCATTACAAGCATACAAAAAGCTACATCCCAATAACACGAGTGCATATAATAATTTCTTCATCGCTTTCATTTTAATATATATCCGACACGTTAAAATCATATCCCAGTGCTTGCACTACACCATTGTTCGTCTGAATATCCGAAGAGAATATCAATGCCCGCGACACATTCGTTTCCTCCAGCTTGAAATTCAATCGCACGATACCCACTTCACTGGTATTCATATCCATATAAGGCTCTTGAGTAGTCCACAATATCGCGGTTGTGCCATCCAGCAAAGTATATTCCTTGCCTCCGGTCACCTCGCCCGTTTGGCTATCCCATGTTCCGCGAGGCACGTCTGCCACCATCACCCGTTCCGTGATAATCAACTTGCTTAAAATAGCTTGACACTCATCCCCGTACATACTGTTCACCTGCTTGTATCCCATATCCAACAAATAGGTACGAATCGAATAGTTCGTCAATCCTAAGAAAGTAATTTGCTCGTATTCCCCTTTCCCCTCGAACAACTCTCTCAACCCTGCACGCTCAATCATCACAATTGTAGAATCCCAATCCCGGGATTGGGTATGCAGGTATTCCCACATGGAACAATCGTGCACCCCATTCGACACACCCCCGTCATCGTAATTCCACTTGGTACACGAAACCAATCCTACCATCACGATGCAAATCGCAATTTTCAATATATTATTCATTATTCTTGCCATTGCCAATAAGTATTTTGAGTCATTAACGTATTCTTTCTAAAAGCATTGGAATGCACTTTCGTGTAAAGAGCGCCATTCTTAACATCCTCGTTGGTCAGCGTACGATAGCCACCCAACAAATATTTCCGGAAATACCCGTTCCGCACAATATCAAAATAATACTGCCCCTCGCCGAACAACTCCCGACGTCTTTCCAAGAACACCTCTTCACGCAAAGCCTCTTTGCTCGTGCTACCGGCATATCCTGCTAATCCTGCACGTTCACGCACGCGGTCCAAATCACTAACAGCCTCCTCCGTCATATCCAACTGCACCCGACACTCGGCACGTAATAAAATCAGGTCCGCCAATCTCCAGAACACCCAATCGCAATCAGTCAAGATAGCAGGCATACCTGCGATATCTTCTTTCATTTGTCGAACCATATAACGCCACTTCGCGATATGAGCGTAAGGAGAATACAAGCTATCCTCTTTCGACTCCAAGTCTGTTTCCGACTCTGACTCTGATTCTGACTCCGATTTAGAATAATACTTCAACTCTCCCAATTTATACCAAAACTCTTTTCTTCTCAAATCATTTTCCTCCGGATAGATTTCCTTTACCGTGGTCACTTTTATTCGGGTATACGCGTTCTTACTATTATTCACCAAGTTGGCAATCTCACTTTTATCTTCCGTGAGATAAGGATAAGAAATCAGGAAATGCCCCGGAGCTTCTTTCTGGAACGATTCGTAGTTCCGGTCATAATCCAACGCGTTGTTCGAAATAGCGTAAATAACCTCTTCACTATTCCGGTTCTTGCCAAGCACGTTCTCTATCAACCCGTTCATACTCTCCAAATCGTAAACTCCGGCTTTCCCGTCCAACACCTCGGAAGCATACCGCTCCGCATCCTCCCAGTATTTCCGCTCCCCGGTCAAACCGCCCATCCAAGCGCAAATATTAGCCAACAAAGTATTTACCGTCCCTAGGCTGGCACATTGTTTCGTGGTTATCGCGGCACCTGTCGCACCTAGCAACTTGTCATGCGTGGGCAAAACCAACGCGGCTTTAGCTTCCTTGAGCGCTTCCTGCAAAACCTCCAAAGCGGGACTTTTACCGATAGGGTCAATGGACTCCGAACTCGGCGTGATAGGAGCATCACCCCAAATCTGAGCCACCCGGAAATAAGCCAATGCCTTGGCAAAATGTATTTGCCCCAACCAAAAATCCGCCCGTTCTTTCGACACATTCTCGAAGCGATGTTGATTCTCGATCATCACGTTTGTCAAATAAATCACGTTATAAAAAGCCGTCCAACTCTGCGTGTTTGAAGTCCCCGTGTATTTAAGCACATCCAATTTGCGATACCCGTCCACGTCGGACTGCACATCATCCGCATCTATGGAAGAATAAAAATAAGGCTGTCTGCCAAAACAAACATATTTCATCCTGCTTTGCACCATATTATACAAAGCTTCCAATTCACTCTCGCTCTTGAAATAATTCACAAAAGTAACCGAATCCTCCGGCTCAACCGTCAACCAATCATTACAAGAGAACAAGGGAATAAACAAAAAAAGTATCAATATCTTTTTCATGCTCTACATTTTAAAAATTAACAGTCAATCCGATTGTAAACTTCCGCGGCAAAGGATAAGAACGCAAATTATCCGTCCCGGAAGTAATATCTATCAACTCGGGGTCAATACCGGAATAATTCGTCAACAGGAATAAATTCTCCGCCGTCATAAAAGCCCGGATTCCACTTAAACCTATTTTTTTACAAACACCTTCTCCAAAATTATATCCTAAAGTCAACTGCTTCAAACGTACGAAATGCACCGTTTCGATATCCTCGTCATATATTCCCACGTACTGGTTTTCCAAGTACATATACTTCTGTGCTTTCGGATAATCGGCTTTCGAACCGGCACCCGTCCATGGTTTCAAATCTTTAAGACTCACGAACAGCGGACCACTCTTCTCCCTCGGGGCCAAACAGTAGTCATCATAAACAGCCACTGCATGACGACCTATCGAATAGTTGAACATGATATTCAAATCAAGATTCTTCCAACGAATTTCATTTATAAAACCACCATGTCCTTTCGGGAGAGGGCTTGCGGCATAGTACCTGTCATCAAAACTAATCTTTCCATCCCCGTTCAAATCTTCGATACGGCGAGCCCCCGGGAAAAACACAGCATACGTGTTCACTCCCGACCACAAGGGTTGTTTCTCTCCTTGAGCGTTATAAATAAAAGGGACCTCATCCATGCTATCATAAAAACCGGAAGTCTTGTATGCCAAAATCTGATTCAAGGGTTTACCTATCACTTGGCTACCGTAATCATAACCGTTCGCACTCTTCTCGAAACGATTCCAGTTTCTCGAGAAATTAAATTTCATTCTCCACTTCACCGCGGTTTCACGCAAAATATCTGCCTCCAATTCAATTTCTATACCTTGATTGGATATCGCCATAGCGTTCTGCCACTGGAAGGTATGGAAATACACATCTCCCGGCAAATCCCATTTACTCAAACGCCCGGTCGTGTACCTATAATAGTAATCGAGATTCATCTTCAAACGATAGTCCAAGAAACTCAAGTCCAAACCGACATCATACTGGTCCGTTTTCTCCCAACTCAACCTCCTGTTAATCACACCACCACTCTTATTTGGTGCCATTCCCGAGTTTCCCAAGAACATTCCGCTGGCAGAAAACACGCCTTGAGCCAGATAACGTTGCCCGAATTTCTGACCGGAAGTACCCCAACTGGCACGGATTTTACCGAAACTCAACCAGTAAAAACGTTTCATGAAATCTTCATCCGTGAAAATCCACCCCACGGCAACCGATGGGAAAGTAGCCCAACGCACCTTCTCCCCGAAAACGGAAGAACCATCCCGACGAACCGTGGCTTCAAGCATATACTTATCTCTGAAATTGTAAGTCAAACGCCCGAAATAACTACACATCCGCTCTTCCGAGAACCCGGATGAATAACTAAAGGCCGAAGCATAAGAATCCAATGTTTCACCCGGGGCAACTTGATTTATACCATTCGAGCCGCCCCAACCGTCACCCACGTACTGAATTTTATCGTTCGGACCGTTAATCCCCTCTCCTCCATTCGAAAAACTCTGGTCCTTCTGGAAAGACAATCCCAACATGACATCGAAATTATGCTTCTCCAAGTAATTGAAACTATAAGTCAACAAATTCTCGTTCAGTATCGACAAATCCCGGGTAATCGTCCCTTTCGAAGTAGAGAAACGATAAGCCGCATTCGTGTTCGGGTCCAACGTACTCGGTTTGAACACATTCTGATTCTGTTGGTTATAATCGATACCCGCTGACACCTTCAAATGCAAATCACGAATCAACTCGTAATCAAGCACCATATTGTAACGCAACGAATAACTTTGGTTCTTCTCGGAAGTCTGGTTCAAATTCTTCAACATGGCTTCCCCGAAAGCCCCGCTACCGGGCAACAACGTGGGTGTCTCCGTGGGGTCGGAAGTAATTTCCTCGAACTTACCGGCTCCCGACCCGGCATTACTACCCCGGCTACGGTCACTATAGGCGAGTCCCAACTGAGAATCCAACCGTAAACGCTTCGCCGGTTGAGCGGATAAATTAGATAGAACGGTAAAGCGAGTAAAACCCGTGTTCGGCATGATACCTTCCTCGTCATAATACCCGGCACCCACCATGTAACGCGTGGTTCCCGTTCCTCCCGATGCCTGCAAGTTAGCGTTAATCACCTTTGCCGTCTGGTAATTCTGCCTATACCAATTCGTCGAGTTATTATAGAACGGGTTCAAACTATCCTGTAATATCAAGGCATTCTGAGGTCCGTTGGCACCACCCCAGAACCAATCATAAACCGGACCGTGGTCATAACGATTATTATACACCTCCTCGTAAGAAGTAGGCAACTTCCACTCCCCGCTCTCCGTCTTGTAAGGAGCAACCGTGTTAACCAAAGCATTCAAGTGATACATCCGCTCGTAACGTCCGCCCACCTGCTTCGGTGCCACGGGCAACCAAGAAGCCGAATAAGAAACGTTTGCCGTGAAACGGGCTTTACCGCTCTGTCCTTTCTTCGTGGTAATCAAAATCACACCGTTACCGGCACGCGAACCGTAAATCGCAGCAGACGCGGCGTCTTTCAACACCTCGACAGACTCAATCATCGAAGGGTCCAGATTCGACAACGCGTTGGCACCCGTCACCGGGGAAGTAAACGCCTGCATCGGGATTCCATCCACCACGTACAAAGGCGTACCGTACGAACGGTCCTGCCCCTCACCTTCAACAAACAAAGAATTGTAACCGCGGATAGCAACCACGGTACCACCGCCACCGGGAGAACCGGAAATATTATTAATCTCGACTCCCGCCATATGTCCTTGGAGCAAATTTTCCAGACTATGCGTCGGCATCTCTTGCAAATCCTCCCCTTTCACCGAAGAAATAGCACTGATAACATTCCTCTTCCGCTGTGAACCGTAGGCAATCACTTGCACCTCGTCCAAGCCCGATATATCCTCCTGCATCTTCACCGTCAACGGCTTCCCGTCCGTGTAAGCCACCCGCTGTGACTTGAAACCGATGAAAGAAAAACACAAATAACCTTTCTCCTTCGGCAAAGGCAACACGAATCCCCCGGCGGTATCCGTCACCGTTCCAATCCGGGTACTATCCAGTAAAACCGTTACCCCCGGCAAAGGTTGATTCTGGTTGTCAAGCACCTTTCCCTTGATAAGATACGTCTTTTTCTTCTCCTCGTCCTTTGCCTTCTCCCTGAAAAGAATAATAGTCTTATCCAGAATCCGGTACCCGAATCCCGTACCCTTCAAACAGGCTTCCAGCACCTCATCTATCGTGGCATCCTTCAAATCCAAAGAGATATTCGCTATCTTTTCTACCGCGACATCATCAAAGAAAAAGCTATACTCGGATTGAGCCCGAATATCATTCATCACGCTCTTCAAAGAAGCGTCGGAACACGTCACGCTCAATCTTACCGTCTGCGAATAAGTGCGAGCAGACACCTGCATCACCCCTATAAAGGCCAAGATAAAAAATAACTTCATAATTCTCCATTCTTTTCGCCATCTACCATGATGATGGCAATTTTCAATTGTTTTTTTCATACATTTGTACTGTTGTAAAATAAAACTTAATAACAATCTCTAGACCTTTGGTGTTGGCGCACCAAGGGTCTAATTTTATCGCAATCGAATAGACACTGTCCGTTCGTTCACTTCAAATTCCACACGTTCATTATTCTCGATAATCTCGAGTATCGCCCCGAAATCCTCGCTCTTGTTCAAATCCCCCGTGAAACGAATATCCTTCGCCCCCGGATGAACGTAAAACACGTGCAAATCATACCAACGGGCCAAAACATGGAACAAATCCTCCAAACGGGCATCCTCGAAAACAAAACGCCCGTCTTTCCACGCGGAATACAAATACGTATCCACCGCGTGCTTCGACAACTCTCCCGACTCCTTATCCAAAGTCCCCTGTTCCCCGGGTTCCAGACGAACTTCCTGCTTTGATTTCTGGGATACCATGATAACCGACCCGCTTTCCAACGTGGTCGTAACACCATCCTCGTCGGGATAAGCCCTGAAATTAAACGAGGTACCGAGCACCCTCACGTCTGCCTGAGCGGCTCTCACCACGAAAGGACGCTTCTCGTCCTTCTTCACGTCAAAATAAGCCTCCCCCTCCACGTACACGACTCTTTTATCCCCCACGAACTCCACCGGGTAGCGTATCTCCGTGTCCGCGTTCAACCAAACGGTAGACCCGTCAGACAAGGTCAAGAAATACTCTCCCCCTCTCGGAATCCGAAGCGTGTTAAACAACACCTTCTTCTCCCTCTTCTCCTCACCGTCATTACGATTCGTGTAAGATATATTATTCCCCTCCACGGTCACGTGTATATCCCCTTGCATTTTCAACGCGCTAAAATTACTATCGGACAAAACCACTTGCTCTCCCCCTGCCAACGTCAAGATAGCATTCTTTGAAACAGCCACCCCGGATTGGGCTACCGGACGCTCGCCCTTCTCGTGTCCCGCGCTGATATATAACCAAATCGCCACCCCGAACAACAACACGAACACGGCAGCGTACCGTGCGAACCATTGCACCCTCCGGCGTCTTTGCGACCTCGCCCGGGAAGCCATAAACTTCTTGCAATCACCTTGCCAATCCACTTGCTGATACTCCGCGCTCTTTCTTTCCAACGCCCCGGCTGTCCTAAACCCCTCGTATTTCTCCCGGTTAGCTGCCGAAACAGCCAACCACTCGTCCAACTCTCTCTGTTCATCGGCACTCAATGTCCCTTCCAACGAGCGGGCTATCACATCCGCCAACCGAAATATATCTTTTTCTTTTTTCATATTCAATTCTATCATTACATACACCATGACCCCCATCTTTAAAAAAAGGGGGTATTAAACCGACAATTTTTTTCGAAAAAAATCAGATATAAAACAAAAAGGTCAGCCCTGCCGCGGGAACAACATGTTTCAAACGCTCGTAAAGCATCTTTTTACCCGCTTTCTTGTACGACTTCACGGTTTCCACCTGAAGCGACAGAATATCAGCAATCTCTTGATTACTTTTATTCTCCAATACCAACAAAAACACTTTACGACACTGCTCGGGAAGCTCAGCAATCGCTTTCATCAAATGATGATACACCTCTTCCTCCAAAATACTATTCAAATAATACTCCTCGCTCCCGTGCAACACATCCTCCGCATACTTTTTCTTCACCTCTTCATGGCGAAGATACTTTAAACAACGATTTCTCGTCGCCTGATATAAATAAGCTTTCAGATTATCTATCGAGGCAAATTTCTCCTTCGCCTCAATCAAAACCGTGAAAACCTCCTGCACGATATCCTTACTCGCGTCCAAATCGTCCACGTAACCTTTCCCGAACAATACAAGCGGGGTGTAATACTGTTCGAACAACAACTTGATAGCGTCATCGTCATAACGCTGCAAAGCATTTATGGACAAATCCTCTCCCTCCACGGTTACCTAATTATTTTTTGAGAAGCTAAAAATACGTTCTATCCGCAAATCTCCAAAATTTTCCACACAATTTCTATCTATCAACGCATATTTATCCTGAAAAAAATCAAAACACCCCTAGAAAACCTATAAAGACCATCAAGAGCATTTTCGTATACGCTCTCCCCTCGAGGTCATGTGCGAAAAAGCAAGAGTATACAGCGCAAACAAATGGAATACAGACATGAAACAAATATTAAACCCATATCAATACCGCATTACTGCCGTATAAAACACAATAGATTCCCTGTAGGTTCGCTGTAGAAACGCTGTATATGTACAGCGTTTCTACAGCGAACCTACAGGGAATCTACAACATTTTTTGTACTATTAAACCGGAAGTGATATGTTAGTAAACATGAATTAATATATTACCGCAGTAGTTCCTCTCCGGAACTTTGGTTATACAAAACAAAAATTGCGCGAAATAGCCATTACGGTATCCCGTAAACCTAAATCGCACAATTTTAAAAGCGAGTCACCGCGGCATCATCGCTTTCCAAAGATTCGTGAGTTCGCCCTACTATTCTGAAACTTTAAAATTACTATTTATAACAGCCTGCACCAGTTGACGCCCTTCCGTTTTCCCGGCATAATCCATCAGCACGAATCCGCATTTCCCTTTTCCTAAAACCCCAATAGCATCCGCTACCGGCTGATTCACTTTATCGGCGAAAGCCTCCGGCGTGGCGGTAAGTCCTTTCGTGGCACTAACGAATGTTATATACCAATCCGTGTCGGCACTTGTCCGGGCTTGCCGTACATTCGCCATCACCGCGTCCACCTTCTTTTGAGAGTCTTTCAGCGCGTAGGATTCATACTCGTCCTCCACGACACATGTCGCCATTCTATCCCCGTTTCCCCAGATTTTCGTTTCAAAGGTTGCACTATTTTTCCATCCACCGGGAGCAAACTCACCCCCGACATATCTTTCTTTCCGCAAATTATAACGATGCAGAAACAAAATTTTCCCCCGACATTCCCCAAGCGTCAGGTTTGCCTTGAAATCCTCCACGACAAAGGGGCGCATAGCATCACTATTCAGTACACGCCATACCTCATCGACATAAACCTCCGTGTTTTTACAATTTTCATCTTTCAAACTTACAACCAGTGTTTCCGTCGGGTATTTCTCGAGATACCGGCGAAACACGGGTAACACGTCATTCTCGAAAGACAAGCCGAAAGATACTATGCCATGTTGAATTTCCAATCCCTCTTTCGCGTCCTTCAACCGAATATCGAAACAGCGAACTCCCAACCCCAATTGTTCTTCCAAAGTTAAATCTTGAGCGTTAGCCATTCCTAAAATAGAACCTTTCGCCCCACTGTCATGCGTCCCGGGAATGGACAACATGCTCAACAAGCACTCGTCTTCAAGACTTCCCATCCAAGTATAAGTATCCAAAGATGATTCCGGAACTTGCTCAATCTTATCATCTTTACTCCCGGAACAACACACGCACAAATACAATATCCATAAAACACATGCTCTCATTTGCCAAATCCATTTTAATATCCACTCTCTATTACCAAACAATAATCGCAAATATAGGGAAATTAACTTTTAACACAAATCTCTCGAAGATAAATCAATACAACGTTCCACCCCTATCTCCTCCATAAAACGCCGGTCGTGCGACACGACAATCACGGTACCCCGGTAATCCCGAATCGTTGAAGTCATGATTTCAATATTCCGGATATCCAGATTATTCGTGGGTTCGTCCAACACGAACACATCGGGCGTGTTATTACTTATCATCAGACAACAAAAAATCAATCTCATCCGTTCACCTCCACTCAATTGCTCGCAAGGTTTATCCCATACCTCGGCAGGGAATAAAAAGCGATTAAGTCGCGTTTTCAATTCATGCTCCGGCAGATTGTTCACGTTGTAATGTTCCGCCTGCCCGTAAACAGTAAGATTATCCCGTAGCATGGAATACTCTTGGTCAAGATAGACATACTTGAAATCAGCCCGTATCAGTTCGCCACTTGTCGGTTCTAATTTTCCCAACAGCATACGCAACAAGGTAGTTTTCCCCGAACCGTTTCGTCCGCTCAAAGCGATTCGTTCCCCGCTCTTAATTTGAAAATGAAGAGGATGCGCCCACAACATTTCCGTCGAGTATCCAAAATTAATATCCCGTGCCGTGAGCAAAATCTTTCCCTCGTGCAACACGGACGGGTTAAAATTCACTTTCATCCGTCCCGGCTCAGGTAGCGCCGCACGACTTTCCGAAAGACTGTCGGCGATAGAGCCTATCTTCTCCGCGTGCACGTCCTTCAACTTGGACGAACTACTTTCCGCCCTGTTTTTCAACGTATTCATCATGATACGGGGAGTCCCTTTCCGCGAACTCAGTTTCTCACCCCGCGCCTCTCTCTTTTGCTGACGCTCCGCTGCCTCCCGTGCTATCTTCTTTGCCAGACGTAACTCTTTCTGTTTATCTTCAATACGTTCCTGCAAAGCATGAATATCAATCTCTTTCCGCTCTTGGTAAAAATCATAATTCCCGCCATAAACAGTTACTCCTCTTCCGCTCAACTCCAACGTCTGGTGAAGCAAATTCAACAAAGTCCTGTCGTGACTCACTACCAAGACCGTGGCATTCCCCCGACAAATCGTTTCATACAATTTCTCCCTGCTCCAATGGTCTAAATGGTTCGTCGGTTCATCCAGCAACACGACAGAAGGGGTATGGATATCAAGTCCGGCAAGGAAAACACGGGTTTTCTCCCCACCGCTCAACAACGCCATACACGTGGTTAACTCCACGTGTTGCAACTCCCAACCGTCCAGCGCTGCCCGACACTTCTCCTCTATCTGCCAATCGTCATCAAGTTCCGAGAAATACCCTGCATCAACCTCACCTCTTAAAATAGCGTGCAGGGCGTTTATTTTTCTCTCCACCCGCAATGCACCCGCTACCGTCAGGGAATCATATTGTCCCAAGTGCTGCGGGATGTAATAAGGTACGGCATCACAGACAATCTCTCCCCCCGAAGGTTGTAGTTGTCCCGCTATAATCTTCAGAAGCGTGGACTTACCCGAACCGTTGTTTCCTACTAACGCCACTTTTTCTCCCGCATCAACCGTGAAACTGATATTTTGAAACAACGGCTCTCTATCCGGGTGAATATAAGTTATTTGTTTTACTATTATATCACTCATAAATACAATGTTTAAAGGTAGTTTGTAAGGTACGCATCCTTACAAGATACTTTATGAACTTTACAAACCTTATAAACTTTACAAACTCTTATAGATTAAGGGACATGATTCTAAATTAAAAGTCGGCACTCGATGACCCTCTGAACGGTCATACCGGCACATGAAACAATTGATAAAATCCGACTTAATTATTTAGACATCTTCATTGGTGTATTTTTTTAGTTTCCAAGCACAAAAGTAAGGATTTTATTCGGATTTACAACACCCCGAAATGACGTAAAGCATTTATCACGCCATCCTCGTCCACGGAAGAGGTCACGTAATCGGCAACTTTCTTCACTTCATCCCCGGCATTTCCCATTGCCACGCCGATTCCCGCGTGCTGTAACATGGAAATATCATTCCCCCCGTCACCGAAAGCCATTGTTTCATCCAAAGCAATTCCAAAATGTTCCAGCATCTTGTCAATCCCGACACTTTTACTGCTGCCCCGGGGAATAACATCGGTAAAAAGCGGGTTCCACCGAGTTGCCTCACAGTGGGGCATAGCCTCCATGATTGCTCTTTCCTGTTCTTTCGTGAAAAATGCAACCAATTGAAACGTTTCTCCCTTACTCGCTTCCCGCAAAGGAGCGACCGGGGGTTCCGGGAAATCCAGCATTCGAAAGATTTGATGGCTCTGTTCGTTATGGTAGTTCAAATACAGTGTATGCTCGTGAACAAAGATACAAGGAAACTCATTCTCCTTCTCCATGTATTGCACGAGCGAGGCAATATCCTCTTCGGGAATACTATGCTTGTAAATCACCCGCTCTTTCCCCGCAAGACAATATCCCCCGTTCAAAGTAATATACCCGTCAAACACCAGCGAACCCAAGTTATTTATAGAAAGCAAATGTCTTCCGCTAGCGATAAAAACCAAAATGCCTTTCTCCCGCAAGGCAAGTATCGCTCTCTCCGCGGACTCCGGTATCCGGTGAGTTTCAAAACTCACTAAAGTCCCGTCAATATCAAAAAAAATTGCTTTTACCATCTCCTTATTATTTCGCCACAAAAGTAAAGAATAAATCGCACCGGAAAAATTGCTCTATATCAAAAAACATTTCCGACGACATTCCCCGTAAACATCAGGTAATTATCGGCGTGGATGTTCCTTTTCTTCCGGCAGTACATTATCCAACCTGTATTCCAACGCCTTCACGGAAATAAGTATCTCCTTCACGGATATTCCCAAAGAGATTACCAGCAGCAACAAAGCCAGCACGAAAGTGTAAACCGCCACGGTCTGCAACCCGATATAGATAAAAAGGGTACATATCACGCAAAGCAGCAGACTCATTACCCCGTATATCTGCATCGACCTTGCCATATAAAGTCGCTTTTTCAGATTATCAATCTGCAATTTAGTCATCGCGTTCGGACGACTTTCATGCTCCCCTTTCAAATTCCGTATCACTTGGGCATAAGCCAGAAAACGGTTCGTGTACGCCAACATGATCAACGAAATGGCGGAAAATAATATCGAAGGGGTTGTCAACGTCAATTCTTCCATAACATCACAAATAACTGCTTAATACCTGTTTGGCACATTCATATCCTTGATTGTACAAATCCGTCAATTTCAACACGTCCCGTTCTATCCGGTCAACCTCAAGCGGTCGCTCCGGTCGGATGATAATCACCTGTCCTTTCTCTTCCAGTTGCTCCACGTAGTCGAGGGTTTCATTATAATGCTTATTCTTCACTCTCAGGCTCTCCCGCAAGGCCGGGTAACGGCGGTACATAAACCACGGGATAGACTTATCCGTCACCTCTTTCCGGTAACCTTTATTACGTGTCAACACAACCACGTTCCGGGAAAAACCATCGGCAATCGCTCTACGGATGGGTATCGCGTCACTAATTCCCCCGTCGAGCATAGGCACCCCGTCCACGTAAGATTTCGGGCACACGAAAGGCAAACTGCATGATGCCCGGCAGATATTCAACAAACGTACCCTATCGTTCTTCTCCTCGAAATAATTCGCTTCGCCCGTCCGGCAATTACTCGTGACCATGACAAAACGCCCCGGTGAAGCGAAATAAGTATCGTAATCGTAAGGAATAATTCGAGTCGGGAAATCATTAAAAATCAAATCGAAATCCATGATACTCCGTTTCGTGAACAAATATTTCACCCCGATGTACCGGTACTTGTCCAACAAATCGATATTACAGATTTTCGCCCTCCCCCGTTGACGGGAAGCATACGACAAACCGTTGCACGCCCCGGCTGAAACGCCTATCGTGTAAGGGAAATACTTCCCGTTATCCATCAGCCAATCCAACACCCCGGCAGTGAAGACACCTCTCATACCACCGCCTTCCAACACCAATCCCGTACGTTCATCTATCATCATAACCAACAAACATTTTTCTCTTCTTTCGACACGGGCGGCAACACGTCCCACACTCCGGTTAAATCAGGTCCCTCGCTCCCTGCCGCGTAACGCGACAAATCTTTCCCCGGATGTTCCCGCCAATAATTCTCGATAGGGTCAATAAAACGCCAGCTTGCCTCCAAAGCATCATTCCGGGTATAAAGCATGGAATCCCCCTGCATGGCATCCAGCAACAAGCGCTCGTAAGCCCCCGGCAAATAATTATTGCAAAGCGACGCGTACAGGAAATCCATACCCACCTGCTGCACCTTGAATCCGCCTCCCGGCATCTTCAACCCGAATTTCAGCATCACCCCCTCGTCCGGCGTCATCCTGATAATCAACTGGTTGCAGGACGTCCCTTGACATTGCCCCTCGAACAACTTGTGCGGGGTAGATTTGAAATGGATTACCACGCCCGAACGTTTATCCTTCAAACGCTTTCCCGTGTAAATATAGAAAGGCACGTTACTCCATCGCCAATTATCAATAAATACTTTCAAGGCAACATACGTCTCCGTGTCCGAATCAGGGGCTACATCCTTCTCCTGCAGATATCCCGGCACGGTTTGCCCCTTCACTTCTCCCCCCTCGTACTGCGCCCGGATGACATTACGGGCAATATCTTCACCCGTCCATAGCCGCAGGGAACGCAATACTTTTGCCGTTTCGTCGCGTATCACCTCCGGTTCCATCGTCGCCGGTGACTCCATCGCCACGAATGCCAGCAACTGCATCAAGTGATTTTGCACCATATCCCGTAGCGCACCCGCCGTCTCGTAATATTTCCCCCGCTTCTCGATTCCAAGAGATTCCAAAGCGTATATCTCCACGTAATCAATATAATTCCGGTTCCACATCGACTCGAATATCTGGTTAGCGAACCGCAACACCAAAATATTCTGCACCGTTTCCTTCCCCAAGAAATGGTCGATTCGGTAAATCTCGTTCTCGCGAAATACTTCCAGCAAAGAATTATTCAACGTTCGGGCGGTTTCCAAGTTAATCCCGAAAGGTTTCTCCACCACGATACGATGCCAACCTCCTTTTTCTTTCACCCGGAACAAACAACTCCGCCCCAAATATTTCGTTATCGCCTGTTGAGAAGTCGGCGGAGTCGCCAGATAATACACGACCTTCATGGGAATCGCGTTCTCCTCCATAAGAAACATCACCCGCTCTCCCAACTCGTCCGCCCCATTCTCCGGGTCGAACGGCTGGTAATACACTTTCCGCATGAAACTATCGACCTCCTCACCCTTCAAATTATTCTCCCCTTTCAACTCCTGCAGCATCACGCGTATAGACAAGCGGAACTCATCGTCACTCATCGGGGTTCGCGACGTCCCCAAAATAACAAAACGCTCCGGCAACATTTGTCGCACGTGGAGCTCGTATAGCGATGGCATCAGCATACGTTTAGTCAAATCGCCCGATGCCCCGAAAATTACCAATACTTGATCCTCCGGTCTGTTCATATTCTTTTACACGTTATAAGTACCTGAAACTGTTTTTCCGCCCTCCCCTGTCCAGTCCGTGTGGAAGAAGCGCCCTCTCTCCGTGTCTGTCCGCTCGTAAGTATGCGCCCCGAAATAATCCCGTTGTGCCTGAATCATATTCGCGGAAGAATCCAACGTGCGCAAATTATCGAAATAACTCAACGCCGCGAAGAAACAGGGAGCAGCTATCCCGTTGAACACGCAATCCACGATAACTCCCCGCAAGGCGGAAAGTGCATCCTCCATCTTCTCGTGAAAAAAGGCGTCAAACAAAAGATTCTCCAAAGAACTGTTTTTATGAAATGCCCGCGTGATCCGCTCGAGGAACACGGAACGAATAATACAGCCCTTACGCCATATCTTGGCTATCGTTCCCAAATCCAAGTTCCACCCGTAACGTTCGGAAGCCCTGCGCATCAAGGAAAAGCCCTGCGCGTAAGAAATCAGCTTCGCCGCGTACAACGCGTCCCTCACCGCTTCTATTCCCTCGTGATTCAAGGGGATATTCGTCTTCATATCACCCACTTTACCGGAAGGATATTGCTTGGAAGCCCGTTCCCGTTCCTCCACCAATGCCGACATGAAACGGGCGAACACGGCTTCGGAAACCAACGTCAGGGGATCACCTTCATCCAGCGAGGCGATGACACTCCATTTCCCCGTTCCCTTCTGTCCGGCGACATCCAGTATATGATCCAAAAGATAATCCCCGTTCTCCTCTTTATAGCGCAGGATACGAGAGGTAATCTCTATCAAAAAACTATTCAATTCTCCCCGGTTCCATTGCTCGAACACGTCGCCCAACCCGTCATTATCCAACCCGGTCCTCCTCTTCAATATGGAATATGTCTCGGCAATCAACTGCATATCCCCGTATTCGATACCGTTGTGAACCATCTTCACGTAATGTCCGGCACCCCCCGCCCCTATCCATTCGCAACAAGGCGAACCGTCATCCAGTTTCGCGGCAATCGATTGAAGTATATCTTTCACGAGCGGCCAAGCCATTTCAGACCCTCCCGGCATGATAGAAGGCCCGTGTAAAGCACCTTCCTCACCACCGGAAATCCCTGCCCCGATAAAGTAAAATCCCTTCTCTTCCAACATCTTCACCCGGCGTTCCGTGTCGTGATAATCGGAGTTTCCCCCGTCAATAATCACGTCCCCGGGAGAAAGCCACGGCACAAGCTGCCCGAGCAATTCGTCCACGGGATCGCCCGCCTTGACCATTAACATGATCTTCCGGGGCAGACGCACCGATTCCACAAATTCCTCTATCGTGTAGGTCCCATGAAAGCGTTTCCCTCTCCCCCGTCCCTCGATAAAACGAGTCACGACGCTCTCACGGTCAGGATGTACCCGGTTATAAACAGAAACCGTGTAACCTTTATCTTCCAAGTTTAACGCAAGATTTTCACCCATCACCGCCAAACCTATCAATCCTATATCTGATACCTGCATAATAATTTGTAATTTTATTCGTAACTACGTTTTACGATATTTCTTATCGTTTTGTTCTCGTTCACACTATTTTATTCTTAACTTTGTTAAACAAGCTAACAAAAAAGGTGCCATCCCCCACTAGGGCAAACGCGTCAAGACGCTTTTTGCCCTTTTAGTTAAAAGTTTATAAAGTCTATAAAGTTCATAAGGTTTATGGACCCTAGCGGGCGCTTTGTCCACGGCAGCATGGCTGCCGGTAAACCTTGTCCGAAGGACGCCCGTTACTTTATGAACTTTATAAACTTTAGGAGCTGAAAGCTCAACTTTATGAACCGGGCAAAAAGCGTCTTGATGCGTTTGCCCTGCACGGGTTATCCGGCAGATTTAATCATCTGCCAGATCATCGAACATCGAGGTACTCAAGTACTTTTCCGCCCTATCGGGGAATATCACCACGATATTCCCGGCATCGATCCGTTCCGCCGTTCTCAATGCCGCCAGCATAGCCGCCCCGCTACTCATGCCGGCAAAAATACCTTCCTTGGCGATAATCTCCCGTGCCATAGCAATAGCCTCCTCGCTCTCGACCATAACCTGCATATCGATATGCAACGGATCATAAATAGCGGGTACGATTGCCTCATCCATGTTTTTCAGTCCCTGTATATAATGCCCTTTCACGGGATGGGCGCTCACGACCTTTATGTTCGGCTGCATCTTTTTCAGAAAACGGGAAACGCCCATAATCGTCCCCGAAGTACCGAGAGCACTCACCAGATAATCAATCTCCCCCTCTGTCTGCTGCCATATCTCGATCGCCGTATTCTCGTAATGAGCTTGATAATTCCCGGCATTACTAAATTGATCGGGCATAAAATACTTCCCCGGGTTCTCCTCCACCAATTTATGAGCCAGCCGAATCGCCCCGTCCGTTCCCTCCGCCGCAGGAGTCAGAATCACTTTTCCCCCATACGACCGGATAATCTTCCGTCGCTCCACGGAAACCGCCTCACTCATCACGATCTCCACGTCATATCCCTTCACGATACCGATAATTGCCAACCCGATTCCCGTGTTACCGGACGTGGGTTCGATAATTGTCTTCCCGGGCACCAGCTTCCCTTCCCGTTCCGCCTGCTTGATCATCTGCATTGCAATCCGGTCTTTAATACTTCCCGTGGGATTAAATCCCTCCAACTTGGCGTAAATATTCACGCCGGATTTCACGTATAAATTATTAATACGCACCATCGGTGTATTACCGATGGTTTCAAGAATGTTCTTCTTTACCATTTGTATAATTTTTGATTTATGATCGACGATTTATGACTCCATGATTCTAAATAATCACCGAATCAAAAATCATTACATCACTGAATAAATAAGTTCCGAATTATCTACATCGACAGCAACAACAGCAGCAAGCATTCCCTTTGACAGATTCAAAGTTCAATACCCCCACTTGCGATTGTTGTAAAAGAATTGCCATCGTGTTCATGTATTAGAAGATTAATATTTGCCTTGCGGCACTTTGTTTATACCGCAAATATAAGAAAAACATTACATTTTTTACCGTTTCCCTCTCTTTTTTGAAATAAACTCCCGATAAGTTCAGTTATTTTATTGTGCCGTCCTGAAATCGGTTTACTCTATTTCAGGACGGCACAGTTTCAATTTACCCCGCTGTTGGTCAGCGCAAGGTTCACCACCTGTTCCTTTCCGCCTTGCAGCTCGGTCAGTCCGTCAGGGACGGCGTAGGTGACGGTTCGGTCGCCCACGGTGATTTCTATCCACGGGGTTCCGGGAGTAACAGACTGTGGCAGGAGGAGGACGCAGAAGCTGTTGCCGGAAGCGGATTTCAAGGGGGTGAAGTCTCCGGTATTCCCAGCCTGCGGCTCTACGCCGCCGCTAAAACTTACAACACCTTTGGTCTCCATGTTCTTTATCACGACCGTAGCGGCATCCACATCCGCCTGTGTCAATGTGCCGGGAGTGTCGGACAGGCTGAGGTTTACCGTGAGGCGGTGCATGAGGTGGCTGAACGTCAGCTGTATCGTCGGTTGGTCGGCTTTTTTCCCGGTAGCCAACGCACTGATCCAGTCGCAGGCGGCATACTTCTCCGGGGTGCTTTGATCGGTGGGATTAAAGTTCATTAGACCGTTTTCATCAAAGTCGGCCAGAGACCGTTTCGGGAAAAAGGCGGAGAAACGGACAATCCCAACCTCGCCGAATTCATCCCACGTCATGTCGGTAGTCCATGTTCCGTCCTTGTAGGTGGCGGGGTGTTCTTTTGTGACAACCGACATCGCTGTTGTATAGGCGAATCCAATAATCATCGTTTCGTCGCCGTTGGCGAAGCTGCCCGTGCCGTCCTCGTCGTTGATGGTGGCGCGTGTGCCGGAGTTATCGGCGGCATCGCTGCCCGTGAAGTCGGCAACGGCGGTGGTGAAGCGGATGGTGTTGCCGGGAGTGTCGTCGTCGCTGCACGAGGTGAGCGCAGCGGTTGCGGCTATCGCCAGCAGGACGGCAATGCAGACGCTTTGCCTGCGGCCGAAGGATAAAAATGTTTTCTTGTTCATATACGCTTAATTTTAAGTTCTTACATTTTAAGCGTTCAATATGAAAGAGGATATTGGAGGATGGGGTTATTTCAGGTATTTCTTGTTTACGTCTTCCAGAAGCTGCATTTGCTGAATGGCTATCCGGTTAAGGCGGACAAGCCTTTCGTGCTGCGGCAGGCCATCGTTGATGAAAACGGCATTCAGATTCTCCATATTCGAGAGGCAAATCAGCTCGTTGATACCGGCATAGTCGCGCACGTTTCCTTTGAGGTCGGGATGCGCGTCGCGCCATTCGAGGGCGGTCATGCCAAACATGGCTACATTCAGCACATCGGCTTCGCTGGCATAAATACGCAAGGCTTGTTGCGGGGTGATTTCCCCGGGGATAAGGTTTTGCTTGATAGCATCCGTGTGAATGCGGTAGTTTATCTTCGACAGTTCACGCTTGGCACTCCAGCCTATTTGGGCTTGTTCTTGCTCTTTGAGGCGCTGGAACTCTTCAATCAAATAGATTTTAAACAACACGCTGATGGCCGATCCAAATTCAAATGCTATATCTTTGTGGGCGTATGTTCCACCATATTTTCCTTTTCTTACGATAATACCGATGGCATCTGTTTTTTCCGTCCATTCGGACACACTCATTACAAAACTTGGTAATCCGGCTTGTGATTTAAAGTGGTCAAATTCGACCACTTTAAAATTAGGATTGTGAACTATTTCCCATGTTCCGAGAAATTCAAGTGTATATCGGTTGCGCAGCCAATTCTTTATAATGTCTGCTGCCCGGCTTTCACTTTCTTTGGCGTTTGCCATATCTGTCAGTGAGATATAGTCCGAATCGTTTGCCGACACAATGGTGATTTCTTTGTTCTGTACGGTTATCTTTGCCATTTTCAGAGTTCTCCTTTCTTATAGGTTATAGTTTCGGTTGCAAAAGTACCGATTCGCTGCCGGATGGCCAAGTATCCCACTCGTTTTTCCTTTCCATCTCCAATACAATCTTTCAAAGAACGCTTGTGCCCTTGCGGGGGCGAACCGCTTCCCGAAGTTGAACTTTGGCGGTGCCAATGTTGAACTTTGACCGCCTCGGAGTTCAACTTCGGGAAAGGCGCGGATTACGGCTGCTGCGCAAAGCTGATGCTCTTCCATTGCATGAGGTAGCCGCTGCCTCCCTTCCCAGCCCATTCGTTGCTGTTGTAGACTGTGGGGACGGCAGAGCCACCCTCTTGCTTGTCGGCGTTCAGCACGAGGTCGCACTTGGCGGAGTCGAATGTGTTCGCTCCGGTATGAGTGCCGGCTCTGTTCTGAAAAACGGCGGAGTGCTCTATACTGGTACCATTTTCTATGTCAACGAAATTTCCGGCTGCGGTGGCTTCTATTCGGGTGAGGCTGCTACAGCCCGTTACGATATAATCACCGAACCGGGTACACTTCGGCAGTTTGAGCGTTTTGAGGCTCGTGCATCCGAAGAAAGCACACTTGTCTATCGCTGCCACTTTATCCAGCGTGAGTTCCGCCAATGAAGTACATAGCTGAAATGCGTATTGTTCAATCCGGGTAACCTGCGGAAGATTCACCGTAGTCAGCGCAGTACAATTGAAAAAAGCATATTCTCCGATTACCTGCACGTAATCGGGCAGCGTCACCTCCTGCAAAGCGGTGCAACCCGCAAAGGCGTTGCCGGGCAGTGTTACCGGTGTTCCCCAGTCCGTCACTTCGCTGAGGTCGCATTTCGTGATTTTCGTATTATAGGAAAATGTACCCAATGCGTCGTCCACTGCGCCCAATCCTATCTTGGAAAATTCGCCCGTCAGCTTGATTTCGGTGTGGCCTGCGGCGAGGGCTGCCGTAATGGCGGCCTTTACTTCGTCGGCGTTCATGTTGGTCATGTCGATGTCGCCGGAGGTGGGGGCTCCGCTTCCGTTGATGTCGATGATGTCGTTAATCGGGGGCTGCGTGTCCCAGCCGGAGATTTCGCTGCCGGTGAGTTCCACTTCGGTGTTGCCCGTGTCGGGGTTCTTCTTCAGCGTGAGGTTGAGGGTGAGTTGCTTGCCGCTTTCGAGGCGGGTTTGGTTGCCGGGTTCGGCAGTGTTCAGGTCGGCAGGTACATGATAGTACCACACATCCCCGCCAACCTCTATCCTGAGCCATTCCGCGCCTGCGGTGAGGTCTTGCGGCGCTATTTTCCAGTCGGCTTTGGCACCGCCTCCGTTGCTGAAGATTACACTGCCCGTTGCTCTGCCATAGGTCACTGCGCCGGTCAGCAGGTTCACCTCCACGTTGGCACGCATCGTTGGCGTGTAACCATCCTTTGCCACAGAGTTTATCAGGGCGGAAGACAAGTCCGCCCCCTCCATGCCATCGCCCCCCGCCAGGTTGACGACGAGCCGGTGCATCAGATGCTTGAATGTCAGTGCCACCGTCCCGCCCTTGCTTGCCGTGGCAGTGGCATGGAGCAGGTCGTCCGTGTGGTTCCACGCTTGGGGCATATACGGGTATGCCGCCGGGTCGTCAATGTCCGGCATGGTGCCCGTGATGCGCGGGTAGTGGGCGGAGAAAGTCACCGCTTCCGTCTCGCTGAGGTCATCCCAGTGCAAGGTAGTTTCCCCGTACTTATATTCCGTGTTGGCGTTCATGTAATCGCCTTTAGCCGTGTAAGTGTAAAGTCCCCACGTGTCGCCGGGGTCGAATGTACCTTTCCCGTCATTATCGACAGTCGCACGCCCCGCGGATACCGTTCCGCCATCGACAGTGCCGTCGATAGAGGCGGTGATTTGCACGACATTGTTGTCTTCTTCCGGGTTATGACCTTTGTCTTTACCGCACGAGGCAAGCAACAGCATTGCCAGCGCAAGTGAAAATAGATTATTTTTCATATGCTTGTATATTGATTGAATGATAATTCACCGTGGAGATATATCTACAAAAATACAAAGTAAAAGCCGCCGAGGCAAAAAAAATGAATTATCTTTCGTTTGTTTGCACGAAAGATAATTAGCGGGCTTCCCCATTAACTCTCTCCCGGTAACATTTAGGTGTTGTCCCCGTCATCTGTTTAAAGTCCCTGTTGAAATTGCTGCAATTGTTGTAACCTACTTTTTCACAGACTTCATCTATGCCGTATTCCGCGTGTTCGTCAAACAACCGCGTTGCCTCGCGTAAACGCAGTTCCTTGCGCCACGAACGGAAATCCATCCCGTGGCACGTTTTCATGTATTGCCGGAAGAATGACAGACTCACCCCGAAAGAATCCGCCACGCGATCGGAAGAAATATCTTTCCGGCAGTATTCTTTCTCGTCTATGTATTTTTGTAATTTTTCCTTTAACAACCGTTCCTTTCCGGCAGCATCCGCCACGACGACCTCGCCATCGGGCTTTCTCGCGCTTTCAGCCGCTGCCGACGAGGCAACCGTGATGACAGGCATCACGAATTTCATTCTGCGATAGTAATTGACAAACCACATCACCATGAAACTATAGTAAAGCACGTACAACGGGACGAAGTATTTGTACAAGGCGGTAAAAAATAACACGGGTATTGCCATGACGCCGACAACCAACGCACTATAAAACCCCGTTTTTATCCACGACAGACGGTACTCCTCGTCATTGTCATAATAATCCTCCACCTCGCGCACCGTCCGGCGGTACGCCAACATGAATAGCCGCGTGTATATCACCAGCTGGATAATATAAGCAACAATGCCCGCGTAAAAAAGCCCCCAATAATAGTCGGCAAAACAGGACAAGGCAACAAACAAGATTACGCCCGCTACCGTGATTCCTCCTGCCTGCCGGAGCACGATTCCCCACCGGACTACATTCGGACGTATGAAAACCAACATGGACATGGTGAAGAGAAGAGCTTGAAACGAAGCTACAAAAAGCGTGCTGGCAGGTTCGACACGACGGTCATACCCCGTGAAACAGCACACCAGACTGAGAAGCGCCAACACGAAATACGAAGGCACAAGGATATTGCGCGCCTTACGCAACTTCTCCAACCCGCTTTCCGGCTGTATTGTCGTAGCCGCCAGCATAACCCCGAGTATCGCGATCACGAAAGCCGAGGTTCCCATCAAAAATTTATACGTTACGACATCCATCCTTTCAAATCATTACAATCGCGAAATTACTTGCTTTTCGCTGTTTATACAATATGGCATCCCCACGGTACGTTACACAATGAAGGTGTGCAAAAGTCCATTTCTTTCTAAGTTGAATTTACGACCTATCATTTAACTTCGACTCTATCTCATTAATTGATGGTATGGTTCCCTCTACTTCGGTTGGATAAAGTTGGGACAACTCGTATTCTGATATACCAATCGGTTGACGACTTGATTCCAGCGCATATTGCGCCAACAAATTGTCCTTATTCTTGCAAATAAGTAACCCTATTGTTGGATTATCTATTCCTTCTTTACGTAAAAGATGGTTTACGGCTGTCACATAAGTACCAAGCTGACCTATATCGGCAGAATCAAACTCGTCTATCTTGACTTCCACCACAACGTAGCAACGGATAGTAAGATTGTAAAACAACAAATCGATGAATTTTTCCTTTTGACCTATTTGCAACCGATATTCCCTCCCCACGTAAGCAAAGCCCGTTCCAAGTTCTACCAGAAAATTAGTGATATTCATCAACAGCGCATCCTTCAATTGTCGTTCATTATAGCCCTTACGCATGGCAAGAAAATCAAAACTATAAGGATCTTTTGTAAGTTCTTGAGCCAAATCACTTGTAACAACAGGCATCGTGTGCTGGAAATTAGTTAAAGCCTTCCCTCGCCGTTCATATAAATCGGTATCAAGGAAATTGAGCAACATTGCACGGCTCCACCCGTGTTCCAAGATTTGGCGCACATAAAACAAGGCTTTGTCGGGATTATCCGAGCACTTGTCAATGATGCGTATATGGTGTCCCCACGGTATGTTACACAATTCTTCAACAAGTTGTTGAAGATTTCGGGTACGGTCGGCATAAAGCTGAAAAAAACGCTTGGCATATCGTATATTCGATTCGGAAAGTCCTTCTACACCGGGCATTTCCCTACGCAAATCCGCACTAAGGGTAGCATAGAATTTACCCCCGTATTTATTATCCACTTCCAACGAAACGATATCGCTTCCCAATCCCCAATAAAATTCGATGAGAACACTGTTCACCTTTACCGCCGCTTTTATCTGACTCTGACGATAACGGATACTCAACTCCTTCACCCATTGCAGATAGTCCTTGTCTAATATACTAATAGATTTGCTCATATTTTTTCCTTCATTTTTCATGCCTTTTACAAAAGCAGGTTTTCTCTTTTCGCCGTTCATGCACAAATATAAACAAATTATTTTATCTTCGCACCGCCATTTGGAAATGGTGAATCCATTTTCAATTTTCAACTTTCAATTTTCAATTTATATGATTTCAGTAGACGGATTAACAGTAGAATTTGGAGACAGAGCACTTTTTAAAGACATATCATTCGTGATTAACGACAAAGACCGTATCGCCCTCATGGGTAAAAACGGGGCGGGGAAATCCACCCTGTTGAAAGTCCTTGCCGGGGAAAGACAACCCAACCGGGGTAACGTTTCCTGCCCGAAAGACACGGTGATAGCCTATCTGCCCCAGCATCTGATGACTCAAAACGAGCGTACCGTCTTCGATGAAACCGCACAGGCCTTCGCCCATCTTTTCGAGATGGAGAAAGAGATTGAACGTCTGAACCAACAACTGACCGAAAGAACGGATTATGATTCTCCCGAGTATTACAAACTGATTGAGGACGTTTCCACCCTGAGCGAGAAATTTTACAGCATCGACTCCACGCATTACGAGGCGGATGTTGAAAAGATTCTTTTAGGCTTGGGATTCCAACGGGAAGACTTCAACCGCCCGACCTCCGACTTCAGCGGGGGATGGCGTATGCGTATCGAGTTGGCAAAAATGCTGCTTAAAAATCCCGATGTATTACTGCTCGACGAGCCTACCAACCACTTGGATATCGACTCCATCCAATGGCTGGAAGACTTCCTCGTGAACAACGGGAAAGCGGTTGTCGTGATCTCCCACGACCGGGCTTTCGTGGATAACATCACCACCCGCACCATAGAGGTCACCATGGGGCGTATCTACGACTACAAGGTAAATTACTCGCAATACCTCGTGTTGCGCCAAGAACGCCGTATCCAACAGCAAAAGGCTTATGACGAGCAACAAAAAATGATTGCCGAAACCAAGGAATTTATCGAACGCTTCAAGGGAACCTACTCCAAAACGCTGCAAGTGCAATCCCGGGTAAGAATGCTCGAGAAACTCGAAATACTGGAAGTGGATGAAGTAGATACTTCCGCCTTACGACTGAAATTCCCGCCTTCCCCCAATTCGGGTAAATATCCCGTCATCGCCGAGGAACTCACGAAGGACTATGACGGTCATGTCGTTTTTCAAAACGCCAGCTTCACGATAGAGAAAGGCGAGAAAGTAGCATTCGTCGGACGCAACGGGGAAGGAAAATCCACCCTCGTGAAATGTATCATGGGAGAAATCCCCTACACCGGAAAGCTGACTTTGGGCTACAACGTCCAGATCGGGTATTTCGCCCAGAACCAAGCCTCGCTCATGGACGAAAACCTCACCGTTTTCCAGACCATCGATGACGTAACCCCATTGGAACTAAAACACAAAATCAAGGATATGCTTGGAGCCTTCATGTTCAGCGGCGACGACGTGGACAAAAAAGTAAAAGTCCTTTCCGGGGGCGAACGTACCCGTCTGGCAATGATAAAACTATTGCTATCCCCCGTGAACCTGTTGATTCTCGACGAGCCGACCAACCATTTAGACTTACGTACCAAGGACATTCTGAAAAGCGCCTTGAAAAACTTCGACGGCACCCTCATCGTCGTGTCGCACGATCGTGATTTTCTCACCGGACTGGCAGAAAAAGTCTACGAGTTCGGCAACAAGAAAGTCACCGAGCACCTCGAAGACATCCAAGGCTTCCTCCGGAAAAAGAAAATGGAGAACTTGAAAGAAATCGAGCGAAAGGGATAATAACATTAATTATTGTAGCGAATATTACAGTAATATTCGCTACAATAATATCCCCCACACGTTATTGACAATCCCTCAATCGTTGCTCAACGGTTTCCAACCCTTGTACCTCTACAAATTTTGTCCGATTCTTCAATAAAAATTTCTCCGCATCCGAACCGTTAGGACTGTATTCTTTTTCTGAAAAAATATACCAATAACGAGATGAAACTCTCTCCTCGTCACTTAGTACTCGAAATAATTCCTTCACAACCCCCGGAGCACGGGAATCCTTGACAGAGGCCAATGCTTCCGCGTACGAAGTCAACAATTTCTTATCCCGTCTTCCCATATTATAAAATTCTTCTAGACACTCCAACGCCGTATACCCATTAAACACATCTTCAAGTTTTGCGCAAAAATATTCCGCATCCCCTATTCCAGTAAATTTATGACGAACACCTCCTTTCCAATTCACCACAACAAAAGTCGGGTAAACATGTACATCAAATTTTTTGCAAACCTTCCGACCTTCTTGTTTTTTTATATCGCATTTCACGTATATAAAATTTTCGTTCATAACACGTTTGAGCTCTTCATCCCGAAATACCGTATCTGACATATATCGACAAACCGGGCTATCTGAATCATAACAATCTATAAAAACACGTCCCCGTCTTTGTTTAGCCACTTCAAATGCCTCCTCAAAAGTCATCGTGCGGGCAGCTATATTAAAATCGACAAACATCTCTTTCAAAAATTTCCTTTTTGCTTCCGACTCGTTACCGGTGATATATTGACACTCTAAAGCTGCCACATTCTTCAACTGATCTATTGACGCCCTATGCACGAGCAATTCGCTAGCTCGTTTCCCCGTATGACTCCATAATTCCACGTTCCCTCGTGAAATCAAATTTATAATCTTTTCAATATCCTCATTTGCAATAGCTTCACAAAAGTCAAGGGAAACTTCCAATTTTTCCCGTTTTTCAAAATACGATTTCTCCAATTCCTCGCGAATTTGAGTAAAACGAGTGGAAAAATCTTTCGGGCGTTCAGAAACAAGTTGATTTAAAGTCGAGCTATAATTTTGATACAAATACGACTCCACGTTTTCTCCTCCCACGTTTTTTTTGAAAATAGCGATATTATTCAATACTAAGCTAAAATCATCTGAACCATAAACACTTTTTTCAAGAATAGGCCAATATTCTTTTTTCATTTTATCCTTTTCCGTCAACACGGAGTCCAACTTCTTTCCAATCTCCTTGCTCTTCGCCCTTTCACCCGCATCTTGCAGCACGACCATGTAAATCATCAACTGCTCTTTCGTCATTTCTCCTTTCTCGTACAGCTTGTTCAAATAAGTAAGAGAAGTTTTCTTGTCTAACCCTCGCTCTACTTTATTAATAAAAGGTTCCAACTCACCTCCCCCTACAATCATATGTTGTATGGTTCCATCCGGACGAATTATAAAAAACGTCGGGTAAGCTTTAATTTTCAACTTCTTACTCAATTCCAGCCCCTCCCCTTTCTCCATGTCAAATTTCACACAGACAAATTTAGGGTTAAAAAAATCACCGGCTTCCTTTTGCGGAAATACATTTTCTGCCATAACACGACACGGAACACACCATGCCGTATAACAATCTACAAACACGAGTTTATTTTCTTGCTTTGCTTTCGCCAAAGCTTCATTAAACGTAAGAGCTTCAAAATTTACTCCTTGTCCAAAAAGAGATAAACTCGATATCAACAAAAATAAATTGACAATAATAATTTTCATATTACAAATTAATTTCTTTAGAACACAAAAAGAGTTGCAATAAAACATCTAATAGATTCATTGCAACTCTTTTGTCAAACAAGAATCAAAAGCTTTTACTTCGCTAAATCACGTTTCCACCAGAAGCAACGAGCAATGAACATATTAGTAGAGCCTTTACTCATACATCTTCCACCCATAGTTGGATTATTTTCCAAATTCCAAGCCCATCCCCATCCATACATATCCATATGAGCATCACACCAATACCATCCCGTGGTATATTCCGGCACGTTCAACGCTTTCAATGCATTATTTACTTTCTCACAATTAGCTTTCAATTTAGGCCATTCAGATTTTAGATTACCTTCCAGTGTAACGAAATCCCCCTTTAAACGCCAAAAACTTGGCAAAACCCATCCTTCCATTCCGGTTTTCTCTTCCATTTCCGCACAATAAGCAAATGCAGGAAATGCATCTTTCCAATCATTCGGATACATCTCTTTGACTTTACTATAAATAGGCTCATACCCTCCCCCTGTTATCACTGCGCCATTAGCACAAAACATTACATTTTCTTTTTCTTCCAAGGCAATCACCAAAAGTCCTTCTTCATCATGACTAACGACAATACCAACAGCCACTCCATTATGTTTGAAAACATCTCCGGGATTAAACACTCCACCTTCTTGCTCCACAAGAACAATCGTTTCACCCATAGTTACAGTCGCGCTCCTTGCATCTCCCCCGACATTACCGGATGCACTTACCACCAACTTACCGTCTTTCAACTCTGCCGTACACCAATCCTCGCTTGATTCCGCGGTTGTTGCCCCAGCAGGAGCATCTAAAACAATGCGATACCCACTGGCATTCAACACCACAGCATCAACTTGCTTCACAGTAACTTCAATTACTTTTTGATTCTCTTCATCAATCCCTGCCACCACATTAAACTTTGTTTCATTCGGTTCTTCATCTGCATTTTCCTTCACCTCCACCGTAAACGACTTATTATCTTCAGCAAGAGTCACGCTAAACCAATCCTCCTTCTCCACATTTTCCAAGCGGATGGCAGCTTGATTACTTGTAACCGTGATAGCTTCGCTACCTCCTGCTTTATCAAATATGATTACATTTTTCGACAACTCCAAAGTAGCTTCTGCCGCCGCCGATTGAAGCACAGGAATCACTTTATCCGGATTCCCTACCGACTTAATCAATAATTTACCTTCTCTCTTTTCTACAGAATTATTCACTTCGGCCACAACTTCCAACCATTGCTGATCCAACTTGGTCACAGAGAACCATTTTTTATCCCCTTCCATCTCCACATCAACGGTCCAATCCTCTGCGTTTGTCGTGACACGGATACGCTCCATCATGCCTTCAGTTGTTCCCGCTTCAAATTCCAACTTTTCCTTGTCTACCGTCAACATAAACTTCTCATCTTCCCCTTCTTCCTTGTCATCACTACACGCAAAAAAAACAGAAAACATAGCCAAACATAAATACAAAAACCAATTTTTCATAATATTTGTCTTTTGATTGTTAATAAATATAATTATGCCTATTAAAAACATATTTCTAAAATTCTACACTTTTTGATTGTAATATTTTCATCACTTTTATTCCCATGGAATCCGCACCTTCTACCGAAAACTTGATTGAATACTTCTCTCCCGCTTCAAGATGCACATTACGAATAATCATAAACGTATCATCAAACAAAAGCTCTTCTCCTTCACGCAATTCCGCCAACAAACTCGGTTCCTCCAGACGCTTCGGGAAAAAGAAGATATACTCGTCAATATCACACGCCTTCCCGTTCGATTCGAAAGTCACCGTACAAAGCAAACGTTGCTTCTTACACGTCATCTTAAAAGGAGATAATACCTCTTTCAACCTGATATTCCACTTCGGATCCCCGTAATACACCAACACATCCCGGTTTTTCAGCAACTCGATCTGTTCTCCCGTACACTCTTTTCCCAATTCTTTTTTTACCAAGATTCTTATCGCCTCATCGTCAACCACGCATCCCTCTTCATTCTCCGGCAAAACCAAACCAAGCGACTTAGGGTCCCACGCCGCCAAACGTTCCAAAATACACTGCTGCTGCAAAAACACAGCCTCGGCTACCGTGTGCTTAGCCGGAGTCTTCATTCGTTCCTTCCAGCTATCTTTCCAAGCCCCGGTACTCCAATTCACCCCATTATAACCTGATAACTTCTCCAACTCACACGCTTCCAACCATCCCATATCCACCTTTTTCGGAGTCTGTGCATCTGTCACCATCCGCATCGCATCAACAGCTTGCTCTCCGGTTATTATTCCCCAGACAAAATCCTCGTACGGGGTATCACTCATATTACGACTCATGGCATGCATCATTCTCACGAACAACGGGGTTATCTTCTCCGCTTTCTCCACGACAGTCACGTAACGGGGCTGTGCCTGTTTCAACTTATCGAAAACCTCCCCGGGATATTGATTATAATCAAACTCCACTCCCCCGTGATTCATCTTCAATGTCTCGGTCAATTTTTTCCACGCTAAATCCTCTCGCACAGCCTTGCTCACCAGAATGGCATACTCACACGTCCCTTTCTTTTTCTGTGCATATACCTGAAAAGTACAGCCCAACAACACCGCAAACAGCAATCCCACTAAATTAATAACATATCTATTCATACCTGTATAAATCAGTAATCCGTACGCAACAAATGAAGTTTATAATACATATTCATTGGCTTGTATGCCACGTGTTCCCACTTTTTGAGCAAAGACAAATCAAACGAATCCAACACGTACACGCTACCTTTACGCTCTCCCTCTGCCGTGGGGTCATACACCCCGACAAAGACATATTTATTCGTAATATCCTGTGTCATACAAGTAATCACGGCATTGGGATTCACACTGGTCACGTCAAAACAAAGCTCGGATTCTTCTGTCGGCAACTTAGGTTCCGTCGAAGCACCGGGTTTCCACATGTAAATCTTACGGTCTGTATTATACAAAATCGAACGATGTTGATACACGTTCAAAACCTGCGCTTCCGGTGTTAAAGTCAACTCTTCACCCTCCGGTAAATCATACGTATACGAAGATACCACATTGTATAAACCAAACAGAAGATACATACTCCCCGTGTATCCGACATCGGAAACTTGCCTTATCGTTATCTTCGACGGATTCTCGATATTTTGCGTCACAATATAAAAATCATGTACACCGATATTTGCCGTTTCAAACGGTATCGCGTAAATCACTTTTTCTCCCGGATAAGCTTCCGGCCCTATCCCACTATTGGAAAGTCCATCAGCCCATATGCCATATAACTTTGAATTCTCGTCATCATGCAAAAAAAGAATATCTAGAAAAGCGCTGTTTCTCTCTATGCCCGAACGTATTTTAACCCGCTGAAAGCGATCCCAATGATGAACATCTTTGAAAACTTTCCTCTCTACTTCCATTTGCCAATTCCAAGTTTGTACCCGCATATCCCCATCATCACAGAATGCAAACAAATCAAACTTGCCCACCCCACACATTCCTAACTTTAATGGCGTTCCTGAAAACTCGAAACCGGTAATCACTCTCAATGTATTGTGATCCAAATAATATGCCTGTTTATTTTTCCGGGAAAGAATATAAGGATAACCTACCCGAGGAAACCAAATATCGCCCCCCCCGCAAACAAACGCAAAATCCACGATATCATCTTTTAGAACAGGTACATCCTCTGAAGTCCGATACCAGAAATCGGAAGCCTCTTTTTGCACGAGTTCTATTTCATCCGTCACGGTATTCTGCACGGAAAACATGGCATCACCCTCATCATTGCGACTCAACATAACCAACCCCTCGTCAAAATTACTGCTCGGCTTTACAATAAAATAACGATACGCACTGCCAAATTCATTCGAAACCCTTAAACGAGCAAAATAAGGCTCTTGCCTGTCGAAAGTGAATCTTAGCACTTTATCATTCGATAACATTTTCAATGAATCTTGTGGATGAACCATATACTCCCCTTTAGCACTAACATAAATCTTTCCATAACGCCATTGATAAGTCAGCGGACAGGACGGATCTGTTTGTGATATCCGATCAGAAGGATCAAACACGAACTCTTCCCCCAACTTAGGATATAACACGGTATCCTGATCGGATATATATATATCGGAAACCTCTATATGCGGTCCGGTCGTCTTATCTTTGACGCAACTTACCAAGCCGACAAGAAAAACCGCAAGCACCACTAATATTACCTTTTTCATACTCATCTACTTTTATTTATTATTGTACCACTCCGGAATTTCCACCTCCGGATTAGGATGTTCCGTAAAATAATCAAACAGCGGCACCAACACTCCTTGCTTAAATAAGGGTTGATAAGCCAAATATATCCCACTCCACTTTCCCTCATTCGTAAGCATCTGCAACCGATACCCAAACAGATCAAGCATGGCGCGATATTCCTCCGGTCTTGGCCATTTATACCATAATTCATTATAAATCTCAAATAACTTTCTGTAGGCAACTTCCGAAAATTTCCCTAACAAATCTTCCACCCACCATTTAGGTTGCTGGGGATGCACGACCTTCACGCCAAAAGTCACTTCCGGACTCTGCATCATCGGTATAAATTCATCATTTTCCAAAATCCTCAATCCTACCCACAATTTCATGTCCTCATACTCCTTGTAAGCCGGACGACGAGCCCACACTCGAATCGCTCCCCGCACGGCTCCTGCCGTTAAAACTGCCTCAATCTTATAATCCGTTGATGGCATATTCGTCAAACTATCAATAACTTCTACAAGAATCTCCCTATCATAATCAACCGGGACTCCAAGTATCGAATACGAGGCACCTCCCGCTGCCCAAGTCGTATCAGTATACTCTGAAAACTGTATTTCCACGACATTCCGATCTAAAGCAATACCCGTCTTTCTACTTGTATCCCATACCCACGGATCTTTTTCACACGAAGCGAAAAACATCAATAAAATAATACTCCATATCACGTAAAATTTCTTCTTCATAACTCTTCTCTCTTTAATTAATCAATATGTCGATTCATCGCGGTATTCAAACTCCTCGTCCGGTATATTCAAATTCCATTTATCCTCATCCATGATAAGTTCACCTCCAATCTGAGGAACCAATTTTAACTTATCCGGCTGTCTTTTTTTCAAACGAAACCAATATTGTCCTTCCAGTACAAACTCTTTTCTGAATTCCTCGTCAATAATTTCAATTGTCAAATCACCCTCGAAGTTTCCCATTCCTCGCGAAGCATAATATTTATTAAAGAAAATTTTTGCTTCTTCTGGAGAAGATTCAACCAAAGATTCAACCAGTATCAAATACATTTCCGGAATACGAATCATATTCGCTCCGTTGAAACCGATTCCCGCCAAATCTTTATCGCCCGGATTTATCAGCACACGATCCAACACTTTCAGATAACGATCTCCATAGATACGGATTCTATCCGCTAGCGACATATTATATATATTAGGCACCCCTATCCATTCATTACGATAATCAAACTTATCATCCCGTCTTTTATACATTTCCGGCTCCGCAGGCAACCACCCCCCGCTCTGCAAAAGAAGCTCCCCAGACCAATTATCATACATATTGGAAACATAAAGTCCGAAAATAGCTTCATCAGCGTTTACCGTCCCTCCCATACAGCGGATAAAATGCGTGGAACTAATCGTTGTTCCGTCACTCGGTAACGGAAACCTGCCGGATTCGATTACCTCACGGGCATACATTCCCGCACTATCCAAATCACCCGCCCTTCCCCTTGTCCAATAGACACGGGCTAAAGTTGCCTTCACCGCGTAAAGATTAAAATGAGATACGCGTTCACTGGTAAACAAATCATACATATTCTCCGGCAAACGAGGATAGACCAAGAGCGACTCGTCTTCTGTTAATAATTGTTCCGCTGCCTTCAAATCAGCAATAATCTTCTCGTAACATTCTCCCGTCGTGGAAAAAGGTGTCACGTACATCCCGTATTGTGTAACATAGGGAATCCCCCTGTTTTCTTCCAAAGCCGAACCGTACATCCTCAACAAATCAAACAAGACATACGCACGAACCCCTAAAGCTTCCCCTTTGTACATCTTTTCATGTTTCAACCTCTTTCCATCCCAAATTTCCAACCTCTCTAATATTTTATTCACGTCACTTACAAACTTGTAAGAAGTCTGCCACATTTTTTTATACCTGTCTATCGCCCGTTGGTCCGTGTGATCATGCATTATAATCTTGTCATATATACCACCCGCCGAAGCATCACTACCCGCTTCTTTCCCTATAGCGAAATACTGTCCCAACAAATCAATCGTCTGTTGGAAAGTTTCTCCATACATATCCCCCTTTGCTAACGTCACGTAAAGCCCGTACATAGCCTCCTCTATCCCCTCTTGATCCGTGAACAAATCATCTTCCAAAATAGAAGACTTATCGCGTGCCGTTAAAAAATCCTCACAGGAAGAAAAAAAAACTCCCAGTAAAAATACCAATACAATAACTCTATTCATAATTCATTTATATTAGAATGTAGGACTAATCATAAAATTGAAACCGCGCATAAACGGATAAGAAGTACCTCTTTCATACTTCACGGTAGATAACCGCAACACATCCGAGAATGTAACACCCACTGTCAATCGCTTCAAGCCGATTCCTCTCACCCACGTTTGAGGCAAATTATACGAGATTGACACAGATGACAAATAAACCTCGTTCTTCTTCTCCACAAACCGGGCCGATTTAACAAACCGTTGTTGCTCATACTCTCCTTTAGGATACGCCACCACATCACCCGGTTTTACCCAACGCTCCGTGTATGCCCGCACATCCACGTTTTTGGTTATATCTATATTTTCCACCTTTGCAGCCCGTGTCGAATTATAAATATACCCCCCGAACGTGTAACTGAATGCCATACCCACGCTTATATCCCGCCAAGCTGCCGAGAGGGACGAACTTCCCTCGAACCAAGGTTTTGTATCCCCTAATGCGACCATATCTTCCACATTATAAGTATACGTGGGTTCTTTCGTATCTTTTTTAAGAAACACTTCCAACCCGTTAGCCGGATTAATCCCCCACGAATCCACGGCATAAATAGCATCCATTGACTCCCCTTCGCGAAGTTGCAACTTGGGGGCTACCCCCTTGTCCCGCATATTCGCCTCGTTCTGTCTGGCTAGTGCATTACTAATTTTCATCAATTTATTTTCCGTGTGATGCGTATTCACAGTCAAACGCAACAACCAATCCGTTGTCCTCACCAGCAAAGAAGAAACAGATATCTCCATTCCCCAGTTCAAACTTTCACCGAGATTGGCTTGAACTGTGGCAGCCCCGGTAGAAAGAGGAAGTCCGATCGGCAACAAGGCATCTTTCGTGCGTTGTCTGTAAAAATCAAGATTCACCTGAAACCGCCCTTCAAGAATATCCAACACGACACCACCATTCATATTCAAGGTGCGTTGTGCCTTCAAGTCGGGATTCCCTAATTGCGATGGAATTGCTCCTAATCCTAACAGATATGCGTCCCCGTAAGTATAGATTGTCTGCGCCATATTACCACCAAAATTACCACTACCGACAAAACCTATACTACCGCGGAATCGGAAAGTACTTATCCAAGAAAGTGCTTTGATAAAACTCTCGTTATGAGCGTTCCAACCTATTCCGAAAGACCAATAAGGAGCCCATTGATTATTTCCTCCCAAAACCGAACTACCGGAACTTCGATAACTTCCATCAAGGAAATATCGATTTCTAAAGATAAAATTCAAATTCGCAAATACCCCCACGCTTGCCGAATAATCGTTACTACCTCTAGGCTTTCCTCCCGAAGGATAAGTACGGGCAAAATTAATATCATTCATTACAGGTTTAAGAAAACCTCTTCCCTCCATACCGAATGACGATGAATTACTTTGAGTTATTGTTGAACCGACATTCGTTGTCAAAATACTTCCCTTGTCATCAAAAGGCAACGAATAACTTACCGACCCGGTCATACTCCAACTTGTCCCCTCTGCCCCCGACAAAACGTATCTACCTTTGGTATTGGCAGATTCATTTCCCACCATAGATGATGTATGCAAACTAGATATATAATCATCACTTCGATTATCACTTAAAGATAAATTCGCACTTAAATTTACAATCATACCCTTCATCACATCCCAACGAAACGTCAAATTGTTACTTATATTCTTCGACTTGCTCTTCGAGAAACTTCCCGTTGACGCATTATACATAGGATTAACTGCACCAAAAGAAAGTTTAGGTATTAATTCTCCATACTCATCGTACGGACAATCATATGGATTCAGCACCACCCATTGAGAATACGATCCGTAAGGAGAATTTTTCGAATCCGTCTTTCGAATATCCGAACGGAACGTAACCGTCAATTTATTTCTAAAAATATACGAGAAATAAAAACCGATACCGTAATTCCGCCGAAAATCCCCTTTCATTACACCATGTGCATCCCCGTAACGGGCAGTCACACTATAATCCAAACCGCCTCCTCTACCGGTAACAGAAAGTGAATGACTATGCGACCAAGCAATTCGCACGGGTATTGCTGCCCAATCGGTATAAACACCCGAGTTAACCAACTTCAATTTCCTGTTATACTCCATTTCCTTCTCTCCATTCATTCCCTCATATATTCCCCAACGTCTTTCCAATTCCAATTTCTGTCTTGGATTACACAAACTATAAGAACTCACATCAGGGAATTGGATATCAGGCACAAAATTGTAACGCATCCGCAATTTACTATCCGCAACTCGTTTACGAGTCACCACGATAACCCCGTTAGCCGCTTTATCACCGTAGATAGCCGTTGCCGAAGCATCCTTCAACACATCGACACGCTCAATATCAAACACATCCATATCATACAATCCTTCCAAAGTTGTTTCCACTCCATCCACGATAATCAATGGAGAGTTCAAACCATACTGGTCATCGGAAGTCTTTATCGAAGTCGTACCCCGGATAATAATCTCCGGGATATAATTAGGATTCGAACCCTGCTCGTTATTATCCACGATTCTCATTCCCGGCACAAGCACGGTCAACGCCTTGAACAAATTCGTCTGAGAAACTGCAAGAATATCTTCGGAACGAACCGTGGATACCGCTCCCGTGTAACTATTCTTTGATGCCGTGTATATACCGTTTACCACCACTTCATCCACCTCGTTCACCTCCTCGCTCATCGTGACGTTAATCGTCTTCTCTTTTCCGACCTTAACCTCTTCACTCTTCATCCCGATACAAGAGAATTGCAACACCGTTTCCGACGAAGTAGGGACAACAATCTCGTACATACCATCCGCGTTAGTTGCCACCCCCGTAGAAGTACCCTTGATTATCACTGTCACTCCCGGAAGAGGCTCCTTATTTTTATCAAGCACCACTCCTTTGACTGTAACGACCTTCCCGTCCAAGTTCTTCTTATCGGATTGGTATTTCACCGTAATATACTTGCCATCGGTAATTTCCGAGTAAGTGAACGGCTTCCCTTCCAACACCTTTTTCAACGCATCGAGTATCGTGACATTCTTCAATGATGCCGTCACCTTATACCCCTGCACGTGATCATACGTGAACAAAATCTTATACGGAGAAAGTTTTTCCAACTTTTTCAACACCTCCCCTAAAGCCTCCTCTTTAAAATCTACCGTAATATTCTTCCGTTCTTGAGCCTGAACAAAAGACGTTAAAAGCAAGAAACACGCGAACAATACAATCCGAGAAACCCCGAACAGCCTAATTTGCCCTCGCATGCAAAAAATACTTTGATGTCCCATAAATTTGTCTTGTTAATTTTATAATTCATATACAAGAACACGCGTAATTAAAAATAGGGTACCCCCCTTTTTAAAAAAATTAGACAAAAAAATAACAGCCGCAAACACGGCTGTTAAACAACACAAACACAATATACTAACCTGTTAATCTACAAATATCGTATTTCCCTCACGAGTAATTTTCATATCTCCCATCATATTCAATAATTTTAAGGCATTATCCACGGGCAAATCCCTTTCCGCCAAGAAATGCAAACGCAAATGCATAAATGTTTCATCCCGGAACACGACACGCACACCATACCACCTGCACAACTCCCGCATAATCTCCGCCAAAGACTCGTTATCAAAATAAAAATACCCTTCAATCCATAAATAAAAACTATCTGTGTCCACATTTTTAATCTCGAAAGAACCATCTTCCCTTAAAAACGCATCCTCTCCCGGACGAATAACCGCTTCCGCGGCAGAAACCTTATCCGTCACCCGGACGCTCCCCTGCAACAACGTCACGTGAGTATCCTCTCTGGAATAAGCACGCACGTTAAACTCCGTTCCCAACACCTCCGTCACCAGCTCCCCGACCTTCACTTTAAAAGGACGTGCCGCATCATGTGCCACCTTAAAAAAACCTTCTCCCTGCAACTCGACAACTCTCTCTCCTTCCGGGAAAACACTAGGGTACCTTAACCTACTCTCCGCGTTCAACCACACCCGGGTTCCATCCGACAAACACAATTGATAAAAACACCCGCTGGATGTCGAAAGCGTGTGCATTTCCATCTCTCGGTCCGGTTCTACAGGTTCATAAACCAACATCTTGCCACTATCGGAAGCCACCATGATATTACCCGGCAAACTATCCATTTTCGAATTCGAAAGAACCACCTTTCGTCCGTCACCCGTGCACAACACCACGTTCGAGAAAGAAGTGTCCGGCAAAAATGTAACAAACTCTCGTTGAACAGAAGGCTGGAAAGCAAACCTAAATATCCACAACAATAACAAAATACTTGCCGCCCCGCTCACGAAACCGACCAACAAACGTCTATACCTCTTCACCCGCTGTTTTCGTGCAAACTTACCCCACGCCTTATCCGAATCCGTTTCCAGCAACTCACGGACGAAATAACTTCTGCAATCTTCCAACAAACGCATATCACGTGCGCAGTCCGGATCCGATAACATCCTTTCCAGCTCCTCATCCTTGATTTGGGGATCATCCAAAGCATCCAACAACCTATCTGTTTTATCCATATCTTGCTTTATATTATCCATCTTCTAACCTTTAATAAATACACCTATCATCTTGTTTAGGGTACCCCCTTCATTCATTTTTTCCAAAAAACTCTTCTCTCAACAACTCCAAAACCCTCATCATGTGCTTCTTCACCGTATTTCTGCTAATTCCCAACAAATCCGCCGTTTCCAAATACGTCTTCCTATTAAAACAACATTCTTCCAACACTCTCCGAGTTTGAACAGGCAAAGTAGAGATCACCTTTTCCACACGCTTTATTCTATCCTCATCCTCTCCTGTCAAATCCTCCCCCTCTCTATCCGCTTTCATAAGCATTGCTGCATATTTATCGACCGCCTTGCGATGACGCAAATAATTCATGCTTCCATGTTTCACCCGCAAAACAAGAACTGCAAACAATTCATCTTTTTTGAGTTCCTTATACTTCTTCCATGCATACTCGAAAGCTTCACTCACCACATCCTCACTCGCATCCTTATCATTCAAGTAAGTATAAGCATACTGACACAAACGAGAATAGTTCTCCTTAAACATATTCTCGAACTCTCGCTCCAAATTTCGACGCCCCAACATAAATATCAAATATAAATCCTAAAGACAAATTAATACAATTTCATCGACATTTTGCAAAAACAAAACCATTTTCTTTCACCCCTCTCTCCATACGCAACCATTTAATGAGCTTCCACCGGCGAATAAAAAGAAACGGGATCCCGTAGAATCCCGCTCCCGCAAAAAAAATATAAAACACAACATATTATTTTTCATGCTTGTAACGGACGAAGACCTCCATCGCCTCGTATTCCGCCATCCCGATCTTGTTATACAAATCGGCCGTGTTACGATTGCGATCTTCCGCCCGCTGCCAGAACTCCCGCGGATCATCTCCCGGGTATGCCGGACCGTTATTCTGGGAACCGTGCCTGTAAATGGCTTCCCGTTTGATTGTCAATTCCGACGGGCTCACCGGTACAGCCATATCGACTTTCTCCATTTCCCATTCCAACCATGCCCCGCGGTACAACCATGTGTAACAATCCCGGAACCATTCATCCCCACTCACGACATCAAACGCCCGCATGATAGCCTCCAAACAAACGGCATGTGTCCCGTGCGGGTCGGCAAGATCCCCCGCCGCATATATCTGGTGAGGCCTAATCTCCCGCAACAATTTCACGATAATATCAATATCCCCATCTCCTAACGGCTTCTTCTTCACAGAACCCGTTTCGTAGAAAGGCATATTCAAGAAATGCACTCTCTCTTTCGGTATTCCCATAAACCGACAGGCTGACAACGCCTCTGCCGAACGCAGTGCCGCCTTGTACGGTAACAACTCCGGCGATTCGTTTTCCTCCGGTTTCCGGTTATGTATCTTGTCTTTCAAGCTTTTAAAACTCTCGTTCTCCATTCCCAAGTTACGAGAGAACATATCGGCAACATCCATCATCTGGTACAAATAATCGTCAAACACGGCGATATTCCCCGATGTCTGGTACGCCACGTGCACCTCATGCCCCTGTTCCACCAGACGCGCCTCGGTACCTCCCATGGAAATCACGTCATCATCCGGGTGCGGGCTGAAAATCAACACGCGTTTCGGGTAAGGATTCGCCCTTTCCGGACGGGTTGAATCATCGGCGTTCGGTTTCCCTCCCGGCCAACCGGAAATCGTGTGTTGCATATCGTTGAACACCTCGATATTCACTTTATTTGCCGAACCGAACAACTCTATCAAATCACTCAGACCATTCTCCTGATAATCTTTATCCTCGACCTTCAATATAGGCTTTTTCAATTTCTGGCACAAACGCAAAACCGCCTTACGAATCAGTTTCTTGTCCCAATCCACCTTGCTCACCAACCACGGGTAATCCGCTCTCGTCAATTCACCCGCCGCACTCTCGTCAATCACAAACTGCACGTCCGAATGCATCTGCAAAAAAGTGGCAGGCACCGTGTCCGACACCCGTCCTTCCACGGTAGCCTTGATGATCGGGGCTTTCTTCTCTCCCCACGCGAGCAAAACAACCCGTCTTGCTTTCATGATCGTCCCCACCCCCATGGTAATCGCTTTCGTGGGTACCAGATTCCGGCTCCCGAAATCCTTAATCGCGTCTTTAATCGTCAAGTCATTCAAGTAAACCTTTCTCGTGGTAGACGTGATAAAAGACCCCGGCTCGTTGAAACCGATGTGTCCCGTCCGACCGATACCCAGTACTTGAAGATCAATTCCGCCCTCCGCGTCAATCGCTTTCTCGTAATCCTCGCAGAATTTCTCTATCTCTTCTTCCGTCTGTAAAGTACCGTCGGGTATATGAATATTTTTAGGATCAATATCTATATGATCAAATAAATGATGATGCATGAAATAATGGTAACTCTGCTCCGACTCTTTCGGCATCGGCAGATACTCGTCCAAGTTGAACGTCACCACGTTGCGGAAAGACAAGCCTTCCTCCCTGTGCATCCTCACGAGTTCTTGGTACAATTTAATCGGGGAAACTCCCGTCGCCAATCCCAGAACACACTTTTCACTGCTGGCAGCTTTGGTTCGCACCAAATCCGCGATTTCCCGGGCAACGGCTTTCACCGCCTCGTCCGCCGTTTCATAGATCTGAACGGGTATCTTCTCGAACCTGTCAGCTCCCTCTCCCTTCGCGATGTAGTTTTTTGTTATTACCATATTATTCCTCCTTTTATATACCGGTTAATAGAGTGAATAAACACTCTCCGAATCATCATACAAATGTTCCATCACAATCATCAACGTTCCCAGTATCGCCGAATAGCCTCCCAAGTTACTCATCACCAGCTCGCAATGATTGCGCATCCGTGCCAAAGCGTATTTATTTACCGCCTGTCGCACCGGAACGATCAGCAAATCCCCCGCCTCCGTGACTTCACCCCCGATCACGACCATATCCGGGTTAAACAGGTGTATCATCGCGGCAATCCCTTCGCCCAACTTCTCGCCCGCCTGATGCAACACCTCGATTGCCGAAATATCGTCTTTTCCGGCGGCATCTATAACGGCTTGCAACGACCTCCCCGCCACTTTCTCGATTGCCCGACCGGAAGACACCGTTTCCAAGCATCCGATTTTCCCGCAATGGCAAGGCGCATCCAGTCCCGAAATACGGATATGCCCGAACTCTCCGGCCATCCCGATTCCCCCGCGATACAACTTGGAGTTCAAAATCATTCCCAAACCGATACACTCGTTTACGCTAATACAAAGAACATTGTTTATATTTTTCGCTATCCCGAACGTGTGTTCCGCCATTGCCATCACGTTCGAGTCATTATCGATAAACACGGGCATCCCCAACATTTCTTCCAGAATGTCCTTCAAACCGGGACGTTCGTACGTCAGATAAGTATAGGTATTCCCTTCCCGGTCTATCAATCCCGGAAGCGCAACCCCGCACATTTTGATCTTCGCGCGGTCAACACCCAATTTCTCGATAACCTCGTCAATTCTCTCCTTGATATATTTCAGCGTGACGTCATCATCCTGTCCTTCCAATATGGACGGGTATTCCAGAATCCCCTCTATCGGCTCGTTTTGCAGGTTAAAAATAGCTATTCGCAAATACTCGCGCCCTATATCCACGCCCAGTATATAGGCAGCATCGGGATTCAATGAAAAAACATGAGGACGTTTCCCCCCGATAGAATTTCCGCATCCCCGGTCAACAACCCAACCTTCCTCCATCAACTCATCAATCATCTTACCGACCGTGGGAGTAGTCACGTTTGTCAACCGACAGATTTCAGGCTTCGACAACTCGCCCATCTTGTAAAGGAAGCCGATAATCGCCTTCTTCTGCAAGTACCGTTTCTCCTTCAAGCCCGGTAAAAAACCTTTATTTATGGTGTTCGAGTCGTTCATAATTTCATCTATCCGAAGAATTCATCATTATCACACCACAAATATACAAAATACTTTCTAAAATATTTACGAAAGTATCACTCAAAATGAAAAATATTTTTCTTACTACATAACTTTTACCCGTTATTCAAAACATGCTATTCATCCGGGCAACTGTAACAACCTTCCGATTCGTACTCTATCTCGACGGTCAAGTGGTCGATTCCCATCTCTTTCAACTTATCGACAGCCTCGTGCTTTACCTTGATAACATCTTCCCGCGAGGCAACGTCCGGGACAATCAAATGAGCGGAAGCGATATTCTTCTCCCCGTCCAACGTCCACACGTGCAGGTCATGCACTTCCTTCACTCCCGACACCCCCTCCAGAACAGGCTTCACCTTATCTTCCGGTATACGTTCCGGCGTCGCTTGCAGAAGAATCCGGAAAATAGCGTACAGGTTGCGACACACGTTTGTCAGGATAAAAATACCGATACACACGGACAGAAGCGGGTCTATGAAATACCATCCCGTGTAACGGATAACCAAGCTGCCGACCAGTACCGCCAACCACCCCAGCACATCTTCCAGTAAATGTAGCATCACGGCACGCTGACTGATGGAATTTCCCTTCATCAGACGCAACGCCGCAAAACCGTTTACCGCCAACCCCGCGATAGCCAACCACATCATCCCCGAATAATTCACCTCGGCAGGATGAAAAAGACGGGGTATCGTCTCCATAAAGACAAAAACAGACCCGACGAGCAACACGATAGAATTAATCAAAGCTCCCAAGGTTGAAAACCGCTTGTACCCGTAAGTAAATGTCCGGGTTCTCCGTTTCTTCGAGTATCGTTCCAAGAAAAAAGATACCCCTATCGAAAAAGCATCCCCGAAATCATGGACGGCATCCGATATAATCGCTACCGAATTCGTCCACACGCCCCCGATAATCTCGATAACAGCAAAACCTAAATTCAAGAAAAAAGCGATACCCAAATTCTTCGTACTATCCCCGTGGGAATGATTGTGACCTGCATGTGAATGTCCCTCGTGCGAATGTTCGTTCTTCATGGCTACTTATTTTTTGTAAAAATACTCAATTCTTCCATGAATGGTTTCATTTCATCGAGAAAATAATTACCTTTGCACCCGATAAAAGTGGAAAGATTTGGCTGATTGCAACCACGGAAAAAAAGTGCTAAAACGCAGAATAATTCTGAATTCAACCATCCATGTACTTTCCTATAGTTTAATTTACGATTTATGATTCAATCTAAAATCTAAAATCCTTAAATCTAAAATTAATTTATGGGATACTTATTTACATCTGAATCCGTATCGGAAGGACATCCGGACAAAGTGGCAGACCAGATTTCGGATGCCGTGCTAGACAAAATCATCGCGTTCGACGCGGACGCCAAGGTTGCCTGCGAAACACTGGTAACCACGGGACAAACCGTCATCGCGGGAGAAATCAAAACGAAAACTTACGTGGACGTGCAACAAATCGCCCGTGACGTGATCAACCGCATCGGTTACACCAAAAGCGAATACATGTTCGACGGGAACAGCTGCGGAGTCCTCAGTGCCATTCACGAACAATCTCCCGACATCAACCGGGGAGTGGTACGCGAAGACCCGATGGAACAAGGAGCCGGCGACCAAGGCATGATGTTCGGTTACGCTTGCAGCGAAACGGATAACTACATGCCGCTAGCTCTCGAGTTATCACACCTGCTGTTATTCGAGCTCGCCCGAATCCGCAAGGAAGGACAGGAAATGACCTACCTGCGCCCGGACTCGAAATCACAGGTAACCATTGAATACGGCGACGACAACAAACCCGCCCGTGTTCACACGATAGTGATCTCCACCCAGCATGATGAATTTGTCCGTGCCAAAGAAACATCACCGGAAGCCCGGCTTGAAGCTGACTCCCAAATGGTGGATCAAATCCGTTGGGACATCATCAACATTCTGCTTCCGCGGGTAAAACAACAATTGCCGGAACGCGTGCAAGCCCTGTTTGACGAGAACCTGATTCTCCACGTCAACCCCACGGGCAAATTCGTGATCGGCGGTCCTCACGGGGATACCGGGCTTACCGGAAGAAAAATTATCGTTGACACTTACGGCGGAAAAGGTGCGCACGGCGGCGGCGCATTCTCCGGCAAAGACCCTTCCAAAGTAGACCGTTCAGCCGCTTACGCCGCCCGTCATATCGCTAAAAACATGGTTGCGGCAGGCATCGCCGATGAAATATTAATTCAAATCTCCTACGCCATCGGTATCGCCCGTCCCGTGGGAATATTCGTGAACACTTACGGCACGGCAAAAGTGAACCTGAGCGATTCCGCTATTGCCGGGAAAATCGAACAACTTTTCGACCTTCGCCCGAAAGCCATCGAGCAACGCTTGAAACTCCGTAACCCGATCTATCAGGAAACGGCAAGTTACGGCCACATGGGAAGAACTCCCAGAACCGTGAAAAAAGTATTCACCTCGAACTATTGGCCGACTAAAGAAGTAGAAGTCGAACTTTTCACGTGGGAAAAACTCGATTACGTCGAAAAAATCAAAGAAGCCTTTTTATAAAAAACGAGAGGGAACACCTCTCGTTTTTTTAGTTCGTAAAGTTTATAAAGTTCATAAAGTTTATAAAGTTGAACCTTCGGTTCTCAAAGTCCTTATACCTTACGAACCTTATAAACTTTATAAACCTTACAAACTTATTAGTCCCTCCGCCCCATAAAGATCATGACATAATATAATAAGGTAGCTAAAGAACCAAGTGCGGCAATCACGTACGTGTAAGCAGCCCATTTCAAGGCATCCTTAGCACTTTCTTGCGATTCGTAAGTCGTTATGCCGGAATTCCGCAACCATGCCAATGCCCGATGACTGGCATCAATTTCCACGGGTAACGTGATAAAACTAAATAAAGTCATTGCTCCAAAAAGAATAATCCCAGCCAACATTACTTGAGGGAATGCCTGTAATGTTAAGATTCCCGCCAACAGTATCCATTGTACCCACCGGGAAGCAAAACTTACCATCGGCACCAAAGCCGAACGCAATTTCAACATACCGTAAGCCTGCGCGTGTTGCAAAGCATGACCGCACTCGTGTGCTGCCACAGCCGCAGCTGCCACATTGGCACCATAATATACTTCCTGACTCAAATTAATCGTCTTGTTCGTCGGATTATAATGGTCGGTCAGTTGCCCCTGTACACTACCGATCTTCACCCCTTGTACACCATTATCCCTCAACATTTTCTCCACCACGTCTTTCCCGGTCATCCCGTTAGCGGTGGGTATTTTAGAGTACTTCTTAAAACGAACTTGTAACTGGTGACTTACCAACCAACTCAAGATCGCAAATCCAATAAATATTATCCAAATCAAACTCATTCCTGTCATAAATCAATCAAATTAAAATTCATTTCAAATATATACAAAAAACAGACCATTCCCCCCGTTGATAAATATTTTTAGCAAGAATGACATAAACTATTGCTTTTTAATAAAATCTTCACTAATTTGTAACCCTCGAATTATTTGAACAGTTATATACGTTATTAACTAAACTGTATTATAATGAAGACCTATAAACCTAACGAAATTAAAAACATCGCGCTGGTGGGTAGTGCCGGGTCCGGCAAAACCACGTTAGCGGAATCCATGATGTACGAGGGCGGGGTCATCCCGCGCAGAGGTAGCATTAGTGCAAAAAACACTTCATCCGACTACCGTCCGGTAGAACAGGAATACGGATCATCAGTATTCCCGGCTGTACTATACACGGAGTGGAAAGAGCACAAGCTCAATTTTATTGACACCCCGGGTGCAGACGATTTTGTCGGAGGAGTTATCTCTGCGCTGAACGTTGTCGATACCGGAGTAATGGTCATTAATGCCGTTAGAGGTGTCGAGGTAGGAACCGAAATCATCGCACGTCACGCGAAAAGACTCAACAAACCGTTGATTTTCGTTATCAACCAAGTAGATCACGAGAAAGCGAATTTCGACCACACGATGGAACAAGCGAAAGCCGCTTTCGGTTCAAAAGTCGTGCAAGTACAATACCCCGTGAACCCGGGACTCGGATTCAACCGGGTAATTGACGTTTTAAAGATGGAAATGTACCAATGGAAACCCGAGGGCGGCAAACCGGAAGTACTCCCCATCCCCAAAGAAGAAGAAGAGAAAGCGCACGAACTGCATAACGCATTGATCGAGGCTGCCGCCGAGAACGACGAGCAACTCATGGAATTATTCTTCGAGAAAGGCTCGCTAACAGAAGACGAGATGCGCACGGGAATCCGCAAAGGACTCATCGCACGGGATATGTTCCCCGTGTTCTGCGTGTCGGCAGAGAAAGACATGTGCGTGCGTCGTTTCATGGAATTTGTTATCAACGTGGCACCGAGTGCCGGCAGCATGCCCCCGTCCATCACCGAAGACGGTCAAGAAGTTCCTTACGACGAAAAAGGCCCGACCTCCCTGTACATGTTCAACACCACGGTAGAGCCTCATTTGGGAGAAGTGATTTATTTCAAAGTGGCTTCCGGCACGGTACATGAAGGTGACGATCTATATAACGCCACCAACGACAGTAAAGAACGTATCTCCACGCTATACGCGGTAGCCGGGAAAAACCGTGCGAAAGTACCTGAAATGATGGCAGGAGATATTGGCGCCACCGTTAAACTGAAAAACACGAACAACGGCGACACGCTGAACGAGAAAGACGTTCATTATAAATTCGGTCAAATCCAATACCCGAATCCCCGTTTCAGAACAGCCGTACGTGCCGCCAACACGAGCGACGAGGAAAAACTCGCCGAAGTACTGCAACGTATTCATCAGGAAGACCCCACGTTCCTCGTGGAATATTCCAAGGAATTGAAACAAATGATTATCTCCGGTCAGGGAGAATTCCACCTGAACACGATGAAATGGCGCATCGAGCACAACGACAAGTTGGAAATCGAATTTTACCCGCCAAGAATACCGTATCGCGAAACCATCACCAAATACTCTTACGCCGACTACCGCCACAAGAAACAATCGGGAGGTGCCGGACAATTCGGAGAAGTACATCTCGTGATAGAACCTTATGCCGAGGGCATGCCCGCCCCGACCATGTACAAAATCAACGGTGTCGACAGCAAAATTTCAGTGAAAGACACCGAAGTCGTTGAATTGCCGTGGGGAGGGAAATTGGTATTCTACAATTGTATCGTGGGTGGTGTCATCGACGCCCGCTTCATGCCGGCAATCTTGAAGGGTATCATGGAGAAAATGGAAGAAGGCCCGCTTACCGGCTCATACGCCCGCGACATCCGTGTCAGCGTGTACGACGGCAAGATGCACCCCGTGGACTCAAACGAAATCTCGTTCAAACTTGCCGGACGCAATGCCTTCAGCGCCGCGTTCAAACAAGCCGGTCCGAAAATCCTTGAACCTATCTACGACGTGGAAGTCCTCGTTCCGGACGAATACATGGGCGACGTGATGGGCGACCTCCAAACCCGTAGAGCCATCATCATGGGAATGGAAGCCGACTCCGGGTTCCAGAAACTAATGGCGAAAGTACCGTTAAAAGAAATGCAACGCTACTCCACGGCATTAAGCTCCATCACCGGTGGACGCGCCTCCTTCACGATGAGTTTCGCCAGCTATGAAAAAGTGCCGTCAGAAGTTCAGGATGAGCTGCTGAAAACTTACCAAGAAGAGAAGGAAGACGAAGATTAATTACAGATACATAAATTCAACTTACACGACTCCAACTATTTTGATTGTATTCAAAATAGTTGGAGTTTCTTTACTCGCGAACAAGTGGAACAATACTAATTACACGGAATAACAGCCACTAAATTTCATTATTCCCGGAGCAATACATCAATTTTACATATTAATAATACAAAAACAAATACATTTGTATATATTTGTATCATCACACGCTCAAAACTTGCAAACAATACATTAATCTATGACACCCGAGAAACAAACAGAAGAATTGTCTAAAAACAAAATTCTTAATTTACATGTCATTCATTATAACATAAAACTCTTGCTAAGAAGCAAGTTCTTGATCATCTATTTTCTTTTCACGTATGGAATCATTATATATGCACAAATACGAAACCAAAGTAATATTTTCTATTCTTCCAGCTTGGATGAATTAAACTTCTCCTCGTTTATTCCATACATGAATACTTTCCTCTTCTCTATTTTTCTAACACTCCCGTTAATTGTCTTCGGATCATACTTTTTGTACAAAGAACGCAAAATCGACACATTAGAAACAATATACTATCGCCCGATAAGTAACACGAAATATATACAGGGAATCTGTTTTGCATTTATTTGTGTCTTTGGTGGAGTTGCCACATTACTTCTGTTATTAACCATGTTCACGCATGTATTTACCAGTTCTGCACCTTTCAATATATTACATTATTTATTTTATCTGCTCACGCTACTTGTCCCCACCATTATATTTATATTGGGACTCTCGTTTTTCATGGTTACTTGGATAAAAAACCACATACTAAGTATTATTATTCTTTTGGGATACGTGTTTTTCACCGTATTTTACATTACAGATTATCAATCCGGCCTTCTTGACCCGTTCGGGATCACGCTTCCCAATACATTCTCTGACATCACGGGACACCCGAATATAACAAATTATCTTCTCCAACGCGGTTGCTGGCTTTTCCTTGGCTTAGGATTAATTCAATTGACCGTGCTTAACTTTCCCCGGCTTCCCAATCATCCCTCAAAAAAACAGAGGCTCTACATCACAGTAACTCTCATCACAATCGGACTTCTCTCCGGTATCACCTTTTTCATTTCAAACCAATGTTCACTCTCACTCCGTCATACTTATTCTGACATCTATAACAAATTTACATCCGCCCCCAAAGCAACATTACTATCGCAAAACATAAAATACGAGCAAACGCATAAAAAAATGTCAGTAAATTCCGAATTACTCGTACAAAACCTATCGGGAAAAATACTTGATGAAATTATCCTCTATCTTAATCCCGGTTTAAAAATCACTTCGCTGACTTCTAACGGAATACCCCTACCTTATGAACGCAAGCAGCAAGTCATTATTATTAAAAACCAGCTCCTTGTCAATGATTCAATAGAGTTTCAAATATCATACGAAGGACGAGTCGATGAAAATTTATGCTATTTGGATATCCCGGACAAAGCAATCACGAATACAAGTGATAAAATGTATTTAGCGAGTCGCCACGGAAAACATTACGCATACCAAGAAAAAAACTTCACTTTACTAACCCCGGAAGTTTCATGGTATCCAACAACGGAACCTCCCGTAAATCCACATTCACCACACGAAACACCTAAAAATTTCACGAATTATACATTACAAGTATCACCCACCGGAAAAAACAAAGCAATCTCACAAGGGAAAAAATCATTTAACAGCAAATACACCGTTTTTAAAAATGAATATCCACTCACCGGTATTTCACTCTGTATCGGGGATTACATAACTCGTAGAATCACAGTTGACTCAATCACATACGAACTTAATATCTTTAACAAACACGCCCACTTATTCAAAAATTTCGGGAAACACAAAGATTTCTCTCTCGTGGACTTAATACGACAAGTGAAACATGTAGCAGAAGTTACCACAGGAAAAAACTATCCCTACAAACGATTTATCCTCACCGAAACCCCTGTCAATTTCACCTCTTACTTTCGTAACGCGCAAGGGGGAAGTGAATTCGTTCAACCGGAACTGGTATTCTACCCGGAGCGAGGATTCGGCACACCAATTTCTCCAAGCAAAAAAACAACCGACGAACAAAGTTCAAGTATTCAAAATTTCCTATTAAAAGAAAACAACATTCAACACTCGTTTTCATGGGAAAATATTCTGGCACTATATTCAAGAAAAAAAAAGCTACTTTATCCTGATTCTTTCGAGTATTCGAAAAACCTGCATTTGATTTTCCCGCTTTTTATCAATCAAATGACATACCTGTATTCAAGCGAATACCCCTGCATCAATACCATCGTCAACATCACTTTAATTGACAACAACGCGACAAACACAGACGGACGCAAACATATATTACCGAGAACAGAGTTTCAAGCCATAGAATATCTTTCCGGCAAGAGTCTGAAAGAAGCTTTGCAAGACGAGCACATCGAATCACCTGTTCTTGATGCCATTCTAGTATTAAAAAATCGGGAATTGGTAGATATTCTCAACACACGAGGCATACCCCAAGATAGCCTCATATCATTTTTGAACACTTTTATCACCCGGTATCAATTTCAAAAAGTGAATTTTCAGCTGCTCAACGAAGAATTCAAAGCAAAACACCACATCGATTGGGAAGAAATTATCCCTATATGGTACAATTGCAATCAAATTCCAACCTATTTTATTCAAAACACCTATTACACTATTATCAAAACAACAGACGGACGCCACCGGAGTAATGTCAAATTCAGCATTTTCAACAATAGCAACGTAGACGGCATCATAAATATCGAAAGTAAAACCTTACCACCCGGTGGTTTGACCGCATTGCGACAGGCTCTTGACGAAAAGAAAAGAGCACACCTCATTAAATATCAAGCGATTGAAATCAAAGCCAACACGGGAAAAGAATTCTCTTTCATGGTGGACAACTTACGCGCAATAAGTCTAAACACGAACATTTCAGGAAATATCCCGAACCGGATTCAAATTAACAGCACCCCTAATGCCTTCTCATCCGATACGACACAATATACACGTGATCTTACTAAAGAACATTTTCTAACAACACCTGACGAAACTATCGTGGATAACACCGATCCCGGATTCAAAACGACACAATACTCCGGTAAATTACGAGCTCATCTGAAAAATGATATCCATACATGGGAAAAGTACGAGAACTTCAAATCTCAATGGATAACAACTTCCCCCGATACATGGAAACAATATATCCATCAAGAAGCCTATGGTTTCCCGATTCGAAGTTACATGTACAAAAAAGTGAAATCCAGCAACAAATCTGCAGCAGAATGGAAAACCAATCTCGACAGGGAAGGAATGTTCGAGATTCTGGTCTATATACCGGAAAACTATATTCCAGCTAATAATCGTTTAAAATCCTATATACAAAAATATGGAATTTTTTTCCATGACAAGCAGGAAGAACTCTCGTACATTAATATGAATCAAAATCAAGGCTGGCACTCTTTAGGTTCATTTTATTGCACACCCGGAGAGCATAAAATATTTCTTTACGATGAAGGTGACGAGGAGCAAATTCTCATTGCGGACGCCATCAAATGGGTATATAAAAACACGAAATAACACTGACAAAACGTGATTATACATTAGATACCGTAAAAACAAATATTCCAACAATTCTAATGTATAATCATTTTTCAATCCATATCATTTACTTATTTTCACTTTTGTTTTACCCGCCGCAATTACTTTTGAGCCATCATAAAACAAAATCTCCATACTCCCCGGCAATCCGTCCATAAAAGTATAATCCGGCATAAAAAACGTAAATCGACATATCAAATCTCTTCCCATTTTTAAAGGCAATTCCGCATTTACAATATGAGCCGAATAATCATTTTCCGGCATAGGAATATTAAACGTCACTCCTAACATTGTGATTCTTGCCTCGATTCCAAGACGATATACATCAAATGGAGCTTCCGCACAAATATACATTTCTAGCGAACTTCCCAATTTTAAAATCAAAGGGTCCCCCTCGTGTTGACCATCCACGTTCCAATATATAAAACTAGGAGTACCGGGCACTTCATCGAAAATAATAGCACGTGCGGTATAAAAAACACCACAACTTAAAACGACAATAAACACTAACAATTTAATTTTTTTCATACTAATTTATTTTAGATTAATAATCATATTTGCAAATATATTAAATCTCAATGAATAACTCAACATAAATATATCACATTAGTAAAATAATTACAATATATAATCACAACACTAAACAAGAAAAGAACGTACGCTTAAAAATATTATTATCGACTGCAATTGTGTCTTATCAAGCCTTTTTATACCTTTGCCCCGTCATTAAAACACGGAACTATGCACCTATTTTACACGCCGGACATCACGGGCAATGAATACACGCTACCGGAAGAAGAATCAAAACACTGCATCAAAGTACTTCGCCTCGAAGCGGGTGACCGAGTATCGCTAATCGACGGTAAAGGGGGATTCTACACCTGCGAGATCATCCAGCCGAATGCCAAGCGCTGTGAAATCAAGTGCATCGAGAAAATAGAACATTACGGGCAACGGGAGTTCCGCGTACATATCGCCATTGCCCCGACCAAAAACATCGAGCGCATCGAATGGTTCCTCGAGAAATGCACGGAAATAGGAATCGACGAGATCACCCCGCTACTCTGCGAACACTCGGAGCGAAAGATCATCAAACCGGACAGACTGGAAAAAGTAATCGTTTCCGCCATGAAACAATCGCTGAAAGCCTACCTTCCCGAGCTTCACCCGATGACACCCTTCGACGATTTCGTGCAGGCACGGCGGGAAGGCGTAAAATGTATCGCCCACTGTGACGAGGACAACAAAAAACGACTGGACGAAGCCTATCTCCCCGACCAGCCGATCACCATACTAATCGGTCCCGAGGGCGACTTTTCCAGCCGGGAAATAGAACTTGCCAAAAACAACGGCTTTATCCCCCTGACACTGGGCGAAAGTCGCCTGCGCACGGAAACCGCAGGCATCGTGGCTTGCCACAGCATCAATTTCATACAGGAAACCCGAGTAAAACACGACTGACAAACGGCATCTTCCCTTACTTGGCTATAACTTTTCCTACCCGCAAATTAGGGATATACTACCCCATTAGGCGGTTAAAAGGCGACAATTGGCAGACTATTGGGCGGGATCGCCCACTCTTCGCCTACTTATAGCCCACTCTTCGCCCACGTTTTAGTAAAAAATACGCTTTTTTAACTTGGGCGAAAAATCCTCGTTCCGTAGCAATACACGACCAAAATTTTAACAAGTTTTACCCGACACCGGAGCTTAACCCTAGCATAACCGTTATGCCTCCCTCACTCAAGCCAAAGAGAGTGAGATAAATATTCCCCGCATAAATGCTCCTTCGGAACAAATTGTAAATTTTCACGCGATACACCAGTCGATATGGAAATGATTTTATATTTTTGCACGACTAATTCAAGATTCCAGAAAACTCAAAAATCGTGGACTTTATTAACGAATTGAACGAGAACCAGAGAGAGGCTGTTGTAAACACGGAAGGCCCCACGCTTGTGATTGCCGGTGCAGGATCGGGAAAGACAAGGGTATTGACATATCGCATCGCTAACTTGCTGAGCAAAGGCGTACCCGCCTACCGTATTTTGGCGCTAACCTTCACGAACAAAGCGGCACGCGAGATGCAAAAACGTATTGCCACGCTCGTCGGACAAGGAAATGCCTCCAACTTGTGGATGGGGACATTTCACTCCATCTTCTCGAAAATCTTACGGGTGGAAGCCGAACATCTCGGGTACACGTCCAATTTCACGATATACGATTCGCAGGATTCCAAGAACCTGATCAAATCGATCGTTAAAGATTTAAGACTGGATGATAAGGTATATAAACCGAACGACGTGCTGGGACGAATCTCCATGGCTAAAAACAATCTGGTCGTAGCGCAGGCGTACGCCCAATCGGCAAAAATCGTGGCTGCCGATCAAGCGGCGAAAAAACCGATGATCACGGAAATATACAAGTATTACCAGTTACGATGCCGCCAAAGCGATGTCATGGATTTTGACGATCTATTGTTGCAAACCAATATATTGTTCCGTGACTTCCCGGAAATACTTGAAAAATACCAGAAGAAATTCGATTACATTCTGGTCGACGAGTATCAGGATACCAATTACTCGCAATACCTTATTATCAAGAAACTCGCGGAACAACACAAGAATATATGCGTGGTCGGGGACGACGCGCAAAGTATTTATTCTTTCCGGGGCGCCCGTATCGAGAACATTCTGAATTTCCGAAACGACTACCCCGGCTACAAGCTCTGCAAACTGGAGCAGAACTATCGCTCCACGACCACCATCGTGGACGCGGCGAACAGTATCATCAGCCGGAACAAGGAGCAGATACCCAAAAAGACTTTCTCGGAAAACGAGGAAGGCGACAAAATACGGGTAATGAAAGCCATGTCGGACAAAGAAGAAGGTTTCCAAGTTGCCCAAGAGATATTCCGCATCTCCCAGAACGAGCAAGCGGAATTTAATGACTTTGCCATCCTTTACCGGACAAACGCGCAATCCCGTATCATGGAAGAGGCTTTGCGCAAAAGAAATATTCCTTACAAAATATACGGGGGACTCTCTTTCTATCAAAGAAAGGAGATCAAAGACCTGTTGGCATACCTTCGCCTGACCGTCAACCAGAATGACGAGGAGGCCTTGAAGCGAATCATCAATTATCCCAAAAGAGGTATCGGCGACACGACCGTGGACAAACTCAAGGAAGTCGCCCTGAAATACAACGCGAGCATCTGGACGGTACTCTGCAACTTGAACAAAGTACCCGGCGTGGTTTCTGCCGCGACGGCTGCCAAACTGACGCATTTCAGGCAATTGATCGAGGGCTTTACCGAGTTGGCAAAAGAAGAAAACGCGTACGACACGACTTACCGTATCGCCAAAACATCCGGTATCATCGACGATCTATCCGCCGACGATACCCCGGAAGGCGTATCCCGAAAGGAAAATATACAGGAGTTGCTAAACGCGGTGAAAGACTTCAGCGAAACGGCTTACAACGAGGGACGGGATGATAAACTCCCGTCGTTCCTCGAGGGAGTTGCCTTGTTGACTGACCAAGATAGCGAAAAACCGGAAGACAACAACAAGGTGACGCTGATGACCATTCACTCGGCGAAAGGATTGGAATTCGAGAATGTCTTTATCGTGGGCATGGAAGAAGACCTCTTCCCCGCTCAACAAAGCGCTTATACCCCCGCGGCTCTGGAAGAAGAAAGACGCCTGTTTTACGTGGCACTGACCCGCGCGGAGAAAAAAGTGGTCATGACATACGCCACCACCCGCTACAAGAACGGGAACGTGGTGTACCCGCAACCGTCACGATTTATCGCGGAAATCGACCCCGTGTATCTGGAAGGTTTTTTCACCCCCACCCGCTCACGGGAAGACCGGCAATTGCAAGTGCCGGGACGCGTGACGAGGATGGCAAAACCGACTTTATCCCCTCAGCCGAACGTGGAAATACCGGATGTGGACACCTCCAGATTGCAAGCGATCAGCGGCGACACGGTAGTACCCGGAATGATTATCTATCACCCGAATTTCGGGGCGGGAAAGGTCATCACGCTCGACGGATTGGGGGTAAACAAAAAAGCTAAAGTGCTATTTGCCAAGCATGGTCAGAAAGTACTTTTGTTAAAGTTTGCAAAACTATACGTGCAAGGGGATACAAATTAACGACTTATAAATAAAAAGTATTATATTTGCGGCATATTCTAAATATCTATAATTACACGTGAGGGAGTTTTATTCCGGTATAGCGAAATGATTTTTCCGGCGTTTCCCCATAAATAACTAATTTAAATACAAAACATATCCTGTAATGGACTATAATAGCCAAAGAAAAAAACTGATTCTTCCGGAATATGGGAGAAATATTCAAATAATGATTGACCATCTGGCAACAATAGAAGATAGAGACGAACGCACCCGTGCAGCCAGAACGATTATCAGCGTGATGGGAAACTTGTACCCGCATTTACGCGACGTGCCGGATTTCAGGCATAAACTGTGGGATCACTTGATGATCATGTCGAATTTCACGTTGGATATCGACTCCCCCTACCCGCTTCCCGATAAAGCCATTCTGGAAGAAAAGCCGGAAAGGCTGCCGTACAGCAAACACCGTATCAAATATAAACATTACGGATTGCTCACCGAAAAACTAATCGAGAAAATCAAGGAAACAGAAGACCCTGAAATAAAGAGAGTTCTTACCGTATTGACGGCAAACCACATGAAAAAATCGTTCCTCACGTGGAACAAAGACTCCGTGGAAGACGAACAAATCTATTGTGATATAAACACGTTGTACGGTGGTAATATCGAAATGCCGGAAGGAATGACATTATCTCATTCTAAAGACTTGTTGCAGAAGACGAATAAAAAACCTTCCAACAACAATAATAATAACAGGCAACAAAAGAATAGAAAGTTCAATTACAAGAAACACTAATTTATTTTAGATTTCAGACTGAGGTTACTCAATCTAAAATCTAAAATCTAAAATCTAAAATTAGTACATGCTGGTAACTCTTATTTTCGGGGGAAATCAAGGTGACCGGAAAGCACTCATTGATGAAGCGGTAAAAGAAATGTCGGAGCTCGGGAAGATCGAAACTCGTTCTTCCCTCTACGAAACCGCCCCTTGGGGATTTGAATCGGAGAATACCTTTTACAATCAAATCGTGACCTACAACACGGAATTATCCCCGGAAGAAGTTCTCGACAAATGCCAGCAAACCGAACAAAAACTGGGGAGGGTACGCGCGGGAGTACAATTCTGTTCCCGTACCATGGATATCGACATACTGTTCTGTGACTCACGGATCATCGACACCCCCCGTCTGACAGTACCTCATCCCAGAATGGCACAACGCAATTTTGTCCTGTGCCCGTTAAATGAAATCATGCCGGACTTCATGCATCCCGTTCTCCGTAAAAAAATATCCGAACTCCTGCAAGAAAGTCCGGATACTTTAAAAGCCGAAATAATTTTGTAATTTACGATTTTAGATTTATGATTTTAGATTACAAAAATCTTCATAGAGTATCCTTCAATCTAATATCTAAATTATAATATTCCGTTTGTTTAGTTTGTGTTTTGCCTTCCATTGCACCATGCCGAGTGGTAGTCGCAAATTTTGCGACTACCACTTGTCCTTCCAATTCTTCATGCATAACATTGTTGATATGTTTACCAATGGTCTTTACATCTCTATCAAACAATACAGACATCTGCTGACGATTGAGCCATACTGTTTTTTCTTCTGTTGACACGGGAACTTCCAATACAGTCCCCGCATCCTTGAAGAACGCAATCTTATTTTTCCATATTGTTATTCATATTCAACAACTTACACACTGTAATCAATTACACCATTCTCTTGATCTCCGCCCCGATAGCGTTCAGTTTCTCGTCGATATTTTCATACCCCCTGTCGATCTGATCGATATTGTCAATCACGCTCTTTCCCGGTGCGGAGAGGGCAGCGATCAACAAGGCGATTCCGGCACGGATATCCGGAGAGGTCATTTTCGTGGGACGCAGTTGCGACTCGTGGTTTTGACCGATAACCGTGGCGCGGTGCGGGTCACAAAGAATGATCTTTGCTCCCATGTCGATTAACTTATCCACGAAAAACAAACGGCTCTCGAACATCTTCTGGTGAATCAGCACACTACCCCTAGCCTGCGTTGCCACAACCAAAAAGACACTCAACAAGTCGGGTGTCAAACCCGGCCACGGGGCATCGGCAACCGTGAGAATGGACCCGTCGATAAAGTCCTCTATCATGTAATGCTCTTGACGGGGGATGTATAAATCATCGTCCCGTTCCTCGATGCGGATTCCTAACTTGCGGAAAGCATTCGGGATAATTCCCAACTGGGGAATGGCGCATCCCTTGATCGTGATCTCCGAACGCGTCAAAGCGGCCAACCCGATGTAACTACCGATTTCAATCATATCCGGCAAACAACGGTGACGGCAACCGTGAAGACTCTCGACACCCTCGATAGTCAACAGATTGGAAGCAATCCCCGAAATACGGGCTCCCATGGCATTCAACATCTTGCAAAGTTGTTGCACGTAAGGTTCACAAGCCGCATTATATATAGTCGTAACCCCTTCGGCGAGGACTGCCGCCATCACGATATTCGCGGTTCCGGTCACCGACGCCTCGTCCAGTAACATATAAGCCCCCTTGAGCTTTTGTGCCGACGCCTTAAAACACCCGGACACCCCGTCATACTCGAAAGTAGCCCCCAACTTCTCGAAGCCCAAAAAATGGGTATCCAGACGACGACGCCCAATCTTGTCCCCACCCGGCTTCGGCACCAACCCGAAACCGTGGAGCGCCAACAAAGGTCCGAGAATCATGATGGAACCGCGCAAACTGGATGCCTTATGGTAGAAATCTTCCGTTTCCAAGTACTTCAAATCGACATTGCAAGCCTTGAAGGAGTATTCCCCTTTTTGCAATCGCTCCACCTGCACACCGATACCTTTCAGCAACTCGATCAACTTGATCACGTCCAGTATCTCCGGTATATTGCTAATCACTACTTCTTCTTTCGTCAACAGGCAGGCACATATCACCTGCAACGCTTCATTCTTCGCTCCTTGAGGGACCAGTTCGCCCTTTAACCGCTTCCCTCCTATAACTTCAAACTTACTCATTCCGTATCTATTTTGTTCCGACGTAAAACTATCAAAAAATAGACGAGAAACAAAACAACACCAATTTTAAATTTGCATGACCAAAATTATTGCATACATTTGTGAAAATCATTTTTTATTGAAAAATGATTCTCACGTACCCAATATAAAAAGCTAACTCGTTTATTGTATAATAAATAATTAACGACTAAAATTACATTATGAAAAGCTTTCTAAAGTATCTATTAGCGACCGTCATCGGCGTATTTATCGTGAACATATTCATGCTCATTATCTGCATGGTAATGTTCATCAGTTCTGTCAGCCTCATCAGTTTTGCCGGCAGCAAGAGTGTTACTGTCACGGACAATTCTATTCTGAAATTATCCTTCAGCGATCCAATACCGGACAGAGCTTCCGATAACCCGTTAGAAAATCTGAATATCATGTCTTTATCCATGAACAAACAAACCGGGTTAAATAAAATACTGAAATACATCGAACAAGCCGGGAAAGACGACCGGATCAAGGGAATCTATCTTGACTTGACGGAAATAAAATCCAACTTCGGGGCACTCGCCACGATTGATGAGATTCGGGACGCGCTATTGAAATTCAAAGAAAGCGGAAAATTTATTTATAGCTACTCGAACTTGGGATACGACCAGAAAAGTTACTATCTGGCAACCGTTGCCGACAGTATATTCGTGAACCCGGAAACCCCGTTATTACTCACGGGAATGTCCGCCAACGTATCGTTCTACAAGGATCTGTTGAAGAAAATCGGCGTCGAACCGGAAGTTATCCGTGTAGGGAAATTCAAATCGGCAGTAGAGCCTTTCCTACAAGATCACATGAGCGACGCCAATCGTGAACAAGTGCAAACCTACTTAAATTCTCTCTGGGGAAATATCATCAAGGGAATTTCAGTAACCCGTAATATACCGGTAGAGAAAATCACTCGACTGACAAACGAGTTTCAAGTATATCCTGCCGAGGAATTCGTGAAAGAAGGCTTCTTCGACGGCACTCTCTACGAATACGAAATGCTCCGCAAATTGAACACGGCTTGTGGCATTCCGGACTCTACCCAATTATCCATGATCACGCTCGATAAATATCAAAGAGCCGTACTCCCGACCATTAACCTTGCCAAAGACAAGATTGCCGTTATCTACGCGCAAGGGGATATCGGTTTCCAACAGTCAGCTACAAGCATCGGACCGGAATTAGCGCAAACCATACGCAAGGCCCGGGAGGATAAAAATATAAAGGCTATCGTACTACGTGTAAACTCACCGGGGGGAAGCGCCTTGACATCCGATATCATCTGGAAAGAAGTTCAGCTTGCCGCCCAAGAGAAACCGCTCATCGCGTCGATGGGAAATGTTGCCGCTTCCGGCGGATATTACATCTCCTGTGCTGCCGACACGATCGTTGCCGATCCCACGACATTAACCGGTTCCATCGGGATATTCGGGTTGCTGTTTAGCGGGGAGAAATTGATAAAGGATAAATTAGGAATCAATTCCGACGTGGTAAAAACCAACGACCACAGCGATTTCGGCGGTGGTTACCCGTTACCTATACCAATCAGCGACAGACCGATGACCGCCTACGAGAGAAACGTGATGCAAAACTACATCAACCGGGGATATGATACATTTCTAGACCGGGTTAGCCAAGGACGCCACATGACGAAAGAGGAAGTGAACGAGATCGCTCAAGGGCGCGTATGGACCGGAGAGGACGCCTTAAAAATCGGGTTGGTTGACGTGCTGGGCGGTTTGAACGACGCCATCCAAATTGCCGCCGCGAAAGCCGGTCTGACGGAATACCAGATCACGGAACTCCCGACGGAGCGCAACCCGCTTGAAGATATCCTGTCCAACCTTACCGAAACGGTAAAAGCAAAAATTGTCAAAGAAGAGTTGGGCGATTTCTATGATATATACCGGAGTCAAAAAGAATTACTAAAAATAAACGGTATGGTAGCCAGAATACCTTACGATCTCACTTTTAACTAAAGCGAATGTAGAACATGGTGCTCAAATATCTTACTTTATGGCCATTAAGCGTCCTGTACGGTCTAGGTGTCAGCGTCAGAAACAGACTATTTAACTTAGGCATACTGGAGTCTCACGAATTTGATATTCCCATTATCTGCGTTGGAAATATCACCGTGGGCGGTACAGGCAAGACTCCCCACACGGAAGCCTTAATCAACGTGCTGAAAAACGACTACCGGGTAGCTTGCCTGAGCCGGGGCTATAAACGTAAAACGTCCGGTTTCGTGCTGGCAACGGAGACATCGACTGCCAGCGAAATCGGTGACGAGCCCATGCAAATAAAAAACAAATTCCCGGATATCACGGTCGCCGTTGATGCCAACCGGGTGAGAGGCATCAAGAAACTGATGCAATTGCCGGAGAAACCGGATGTTATCGTTCTGGATGACGGTTTTCAACACCGGTACGTGAAAGCGGATATCAATATTTTGTTGATCGACTACAACCGCCCGATATACGAAGACCACCTCCTGCCCTTGGGACGCCTCAGAGAGAAAGCAAGCGCCAAAGACAGGGCAAACTACGTGATCGTGACAAAATGTCCGCCTAACATTTCTCCCATCGAGAAGCGGATTATTTTGAAACACTTGAACTTGATGGCTTACCAGCAATTGCTGTTCACCACGATGAAATACGGGGACATCACCCCGCTGGATAAAACCAGCCGTTGCTCCATTACCCCGGACAGCGCTATCCTGTGTGTAACGGGAATCGCCCAACCGGCCCCTTACATCGAGTATCTTGAAAAATTAACCAAACAAATACACCAAATCGCTTTCCCCGACCACCACAATTACCGGGACGGGGATATTCACCGTATCATTCAGGAATACGACAAAATCAGCAACCCGAACAAATACATCTTCACGACAGAAAAAGATGCCGTGCGGTTAGCCTTGAGTAATATCCCGGATGAAATCAGACAACGGATATTCTATGTTCCCATCGAACCGGAATTTCTGACATCACAAGACCAACTCATTAAAAATATATACAACTATGTTAGACAAGATAAAAGAAAGTAGCCGATACTTGGCACCTTATATCAAAGGAGAACACACGATCGGGATTATCTTGGGTACCGGATTGGGAGAACTCGGGAAATCCATCGAAATAGAACACGCCATTCCTTACATGGCCATCCCTCATTTCCCCGTATCCACGGTACAGGGACACCGGGGACAATTGCTTATCGGAACATTCGGGGGCAAGAAAGTGATCGCCATGCAAGGACGTTTCCATTATTACGAGGGCTATTCCATGCAAGAAGTAACCTTCCCCGTGAGAGTCATGCACGCCTTGGGTGTAAAGACATTGTTCGTGTCGAATGCCGCCGGGGGCGTGAACACGAGTTATCTCGCGGGCGACCTTATGATCATCCGGGATCATATCAACCTCTTTCCCGAACACCCGCTCAGGGGTAAGAATATCGACGAATTGGGTCCCCGGTTTCCAAGCATGGCGGAAGCATACAGTACCCGCCTGATCAAGCTCGCCGAGGAAGCCGGGAAAAAACTGGATATCAAATTATGGAAAGGCGTCTACGCCGGACTGCAAGGTCCCTCGTTCGAAACCCCGGCGGAGTACAATTGGATTCGCGTTATAGGCGGGGATGCCGTGGGAATGTCTACCGTACCGGAAATCATCGTGGCACGCCACATGGGGATGGAATGTTTCGGCATGTCCGTCATCACGAACAGTACCGCCACTCCGGATTTACTCGACACCAATCACGCGGAAGTACAAGACGTGGGCAACCACGCCCAACCACGCATGGGAGCCATATTCAAGGAAATTATCAGCCGATTATAAACGGCCGAGTTCTATCATGATTTTAGCAGCACCACGGGCATCACTCAATGCCTCGTGGTGATTCAGTTCTATCCCGAAATGCTCGCACAACGTGTTCAGTTTATAATTAGGTAAACCTTTTACCAATTTTCGGGAGAGTCGGCACGTGCAATACGATTGGGGCATCGGGATATAGATGTCCGACCGCTCCAGACAAGCCTTCAAAACACTCATATCAAACCCGGCATTGTGAGCAACCAACGCCTCCGTGTCAAAATACCGCCCCATCTTTCCCCACAAATCGTAAAATGAAGGAGCGTCTTCCACCATCGCGGGGGTAATGCCGTGAATCCCGATAAATTTCCGGTAAAAATAAAACGGTTCCGGTTTTATCAAATGCGAAAACTCATCCGCGATAACACCGTCACGCACCACGACTATCCCGATAGAGCAAGCACTCGTCGGGTGGTGGTTAGCCGTTTCAAAATCTATTGCCGTAAAATCCTTCAACATACTTTATTCTTTAAGCAGCATACGCTTGGTGAATCATAATCAAGCATACAAAAATACGATATTATTGTCAATATCCACCCCTGTATTGTCAACAGATAATCTCATCTATCAAATAAATATAAAAACAAAACTAAACCGACAAATACCACGTACCAAATAGAAAAAATGAACGATTATGTGGCAAGAACTATGTAGAACAAGAGAAGAATATCTCGGAAGAGCCAAACTGGCAACAAAAGGTTATTCCCCAAGAAGAGTGGAAACCTTGCTTTACGAGATTGCCCGTCTGGACGGGATGGATATAAAGAAACAAGATTTTTTCAATATCTTGAATGACATCGAGATTTCACCCAAGGTAGAGCGGGAAACCGTACTACGGATAAAAGACTTGAGCAACGCTTTTCTCTTCCTCATGAAATGTGCCCAACAGCGCAAGCGGCTTTCGTCCGATTTCGTTCGGGAGGTCAGTGCCAAAGTAATGCACCATACCGGGAAAGAAGAAACGACTCCCGTGGGCAGTTACGATACCTCTTTGGGAGATTTCCGCTTAGGTGAAGAATACTACGAAGAAGGCGTCACGGCAAACTATGATCAAATACCGGACAAACTGGACAGCCTGTGTAAAGAAACAAACGAGAAACTGAATAACGTTCATGATATACTTACCGTAAAATTGGGAGCAGACTTTCATTATTATTTTTCCCATATCAAGCCTTTCGGGGCGGCAAACATCACTGTTGCTTTATTATTCATGAACTACATACAGATGATGTTCCTTGAACCCTTGATTATCATTCCGGGCGAGGACAAGGCAAAATACCTCGCGGCTCTAAAGATGCAGAAAGACAACCCGACACCGGAAGTCTTCGAGCGCTTCGTGGGGGAAGAATTGCTGAAAAACTTAAGGAAGGAAGTGGTCCCGCAAAAATGATATAATCCATTCCCCGACGCCGGAAGGTACGTGCTGACAAGCGTAAACCCCGGCGTCATTTTATTTCCAAAAATACAAACAAACGGTACTCTTCACGGAAAAATGACGTTTTAATACCTCATCTCGAAAAAAGTCCTTGAATTTCTTTGTGATTTATAATGAATCGACTATCTTTGCTGCCCGTTAATGTAGAAACAATTTTAAAAATTATATACGAGATGAAAAAGGGCATACATCCTGAAAATTACAGATTAGTAGTATTTAAAGATATGTCTAATGGCATGACTACTATCACCAAGTCTACCGCCGCAACGAGGGAGACTATCGAAATCGACGGAGTTGAATATCCATTGATAAAAATGGAAATTTCTAACTCTTCTCACCCGTTCTATACCGGTAAGATCAAATTGATCGATACTGCAGGACGTGTTGACAAGTTCATGAACCGTTACAAATCGCACATGGAAAACAGAAAGAAATAATCTTTCTGAAATAGAAATAAAAAAAGGAGATTCACAGAATCTCCTTTTTTTATTTTATCTGTCCGGATCAGCAAACACATGCTCGATAATCCGACGATCCACGTCATCGAATACTTTATTCCGACGTTTCATCACGGCTTCGGCTGTCGCGATAAACTGAGGCATCATATGTTCGGTAAATCCACAGGCACCGCCCCAAGCAAAAGAGGGAATAAAATTACGGGGAAATTCTGCCCCGTACACGTTAGCTCCCACGCCGATCACCGTTCCGGTATTAATCATTGTAGAAATTCCCAACTTGGCATGGTCACCCATAATCAGACCACAAAACTGAAGTCCGGTTTTCCGGAAACGTCTCGTTTCGTAATCCCATAACTTCACCTCCACGTAGGTATTCTTCAAGTTCGAGTTGTTTGTTCCCGCCCCGATATTACACCATTCCCCCAGCACGGAATTACCCAAGAACCCATCATGAGCCTTGTTGGAGTACGCGAGCAAAACCACGTTATTTACCTCACCCCCGCACTTGCAATAAGGTCCTAAAGTCGTGGGACCGTACACTTTCGCCGCCATCGTCAATACCGCATGTTCGCACATCGCCAAAGGACCTCTCACGAGGACTCCTTCCATGATTTCCGCGTCCTTCCCGATATACACGGGACCGCCTTCCGTGTTGATCACGGCACCGCGAACAACGGCACCTTCCTCCACGAAGACAGGATACTTCCCGTATACCCGCACGCCACTATCCAACGGCGCACTCTTCCGTCCCTCGGTCAATAACTTGAAGTCAATCTCCAACTCTTGCCCGTTCAGTGAAAACACGTGATAAGGATATTCCACACGATTAAATTCACCCGTGAACTCCTTTCGTACTAAACCCGGTAACACGGCAGGATTAAAGGCTGCGACCTCCCGTTTATCCACACGCAAAGCGATTACACAATCGCCCTGTAATAACATTTCCCCCGGCTGCAGACCACCGATCTCACCCAACAAACGTGGGTTCGGACACACGGACGCGTTGATCAGCAAATTATCATCTTCCACAGACAACGGGTATTTTTCTTGCAGGTAGTCCTTGGTCAGGTATGCAACCTTGTCACCTAACCGTTTTTCCCACTTCTCTCGAATCGTGAGAATCCCTACCCTTAGTTCAGATACCGGACGAGTCAAAGTAAGAGGTCTCAACGTTCTCCAACTTTTATCGTCGAATAAAATTATTTTCATTTGTGTTTTATATTTATGTGCAAAAGTAACAATTGCATCTTTTTTTACCCTATTTCGACCAAAAAATCTTTGGCATAGGAATTGTCCTATTAAGTAATGGTTTATTTTTCAGGAATTTTTTGCCAAAATGGCAGTCCTCTGATTCAAGGCTAATCAAGGGACTCCCGAAAGAAACCAAATCACACGAAGAAACAACTACAAATAGATAAGGAGATTATAATGAGCAATATAGATTTAAAAGATTTTTTACAAGATAATTTATCAGAGGAAAATCAGGATTATTTATCTATACTGGGTGACGAGAAAGAGATGCTGAACGATCACAGTAATATACCTGACACTCTGCCAATTTTACCACTACGGAACACCGTGTTGTTTCCGGGGGTAATTATCCCAATCAATATCGGTAGGGAAAAATCGCTAAAACTGGTACGTTTCGCTTACAAGCAAAGCGCGTTAATCGGTGTCATCGCACAAAAGGATATCCTCACGGAAAACCCGCAGCAAACCGATCTGTACACGACAGGTACGGTCGCTTCCGTGCTAAGATTGCTAGAGATGCCCGACGGAACGACCACAGCTATTATCCAAGGGAAAAGACGCTTCCATTTGGATGACATCTTGTATGATGAACCCTATCACGTGGGTAAAATCATCGTGAAAGAAGAGGAAAAAATACACACGGAAGATCAGGAATACAATGCCATTTCCGAAGCCCTAAAGGATATGGCAATGAAAATCGTGAGATTTTCCAGCAATATTCCCAACGAGGCAGGCTTCGCCTTGAAAAATATCGAGAGCATGTTATTCCTTGTCAATTTCATATCTTCAAACACAGAGATTGATTACAGGGATAAACAAGAATTGCTCGAAATCGACAGATTGAAAGAACGGGCAAACAAATTACTGGAACTACTGGGTAAACAAGTCAAAGTTCTGGAATTAAAAGAGGATATTCAACAAAAGGTCAAGGTCGACCTTGATAAACAACAAAGAGAATACCTGCTTCATCAACAGATGAAGACTATCCAGAACGAGTTGGGCGCAAATCCCGTGGATGAAGACCTGCAAGAACTGGAAGAGGCCGCATCAAAGAAAAAATGGCCGAAGAACGTGGAAGAAATATTCCGCAAGGAACTCCAAAAACTGAAACGCCAGAACCCGTCAACCCCGGACTATTCAGTGCAATTCAATTACGTGAAGGAATTGACCGAGTTGCCGTGGGAGCACTATTCGGAAGACAATTTCGATTTGAAAAAAGCATCCGAAATACTGGATGCCGACCACTACGGGCTGGATAAGGTGAAAGAGCGCATTCTGGAATACCTTGCCGTGTTAAAACTGAAAGGAGATATGAAATCCCCGATTCTCTGCCTGTACGGTCCCCCGGGTGTGGGTAAAACCTCTCTCGGCAAATCGGTTGCACGTGCCTTGAACCGGGAATTCGTTCGCATGTCATTAGGCGGCTTGCATGACGAATCCGAAATCCGGGGACACCGCCGTACATACATCGGTGCCATGCCGGGTAGGATTATACAAAGTATCAAAAAAGCAGGGACCTCGAACCCCGTGTTTATTCTGGACGAAATCGACAAGGTAGGACAGGATTTCAGAGGAGATCCGCAGTCTGCATTATTGGAAGTACTTGATCCCGAACAGAACACGGCTTTTCATGACAATTATTTGGATATCGATTATGATTTATCAAAAGTCATGTTCATCGCCACGGCGAATGACATCTCCACGATCGCTCCCCCGTTGAGAGATCGTATGGAAATGATAGAGGTCAGCGGCTATCTTATGGAAGAAAAGATCGAAATTGCCAAACGTCACCTGATCCCGAAGCAACTGGCAAATCACGGGCTAAAAGCAGAACAGATCACATTCTCGGATGATATATTGAACTATATTATCGACAAATACACCCGTGAATCCGGCGTGCGCGGTTTAGACAAAACCTTGGCTAAGATTATGCGCCAAGTGGCTAAAAACGTGGCCTTAGACCCCAGCTTCACGGTGCAACCGACAAAAGATACCGTGGAAGAATACCTCGGAACTCCTATCTTTACCAGAGAAGAATACCAAGGAAATGAACTACCGGGTGTTGTGACAGGCTTGGCTTGGACTGCCGTGGGCGGAGAAATTCTATACGTGGAATCGAGTATCAGCAAAGGCAAAGGACAATTAACCATGACCGGAAGCCTCGGTGACGTAATGAAAGAATCAGCCACGCTGGCATTGGAATATATTAAATCACACGCCGAAGAATTGGGCATCAACCCCGCGGCAATAGAGGAACATAACATTCACATTCACGTTCCGGCAGGCGCCGTACCCAAAGACGGTCCTTCGGCAGGTATCACCATGGTGACCTCCTTGGCATCATCACTGACCGGACGAAAAGTGAAAAAAGCTCTTGCTATGACCGGAGAGATCACCCTGCGCGGCAAAGTCCTTCCGGTAGGCGGCATCCGTGAAAAAATCCTCGCCGCCAAGCGAGCCGGAATCAAAGAGATTATCCTCTGCTGCGAGAACAAAAAAGACATCGACGAAATCAAAAAGGAATACGTTTCGGGTATCACCTTCCATTTCGTCAACCACATCCGGGAAGTACTGGAAATCGCATTGATTTAAAAATAACTGGGGTTTACGTCTGAAACACTCAGACGTAAACCCACATGACTGACTAGTTCAAATCGCTTGATTTGAATACTGGCACTATTCTCATCAAAATTTGAAGAGAATAATTTGTTTTTTCACATCATGGAATTATCTTTGTGAAATAATCGCACCAATATGAAACCAACATATATATGGCAATATCCAACTTGGACAAAATTCACGTGGGACAATTCCAGACTCATCACTCTACTCTCAGAAGTTCGTAACCTCGAAGGGAAGATACAAGGATTAATGGGAGGATTGGGTTTCGATATCCAAAACAAGACATCATTGGACGTGATGACAGAAGACATATTGCGTTCTAATGAAATCGAGGGCGTGGTACTGAATTCAGATCGAGTACGCTCATCTATTGCAAAACACCTAGGCATTGAAACGGAAGGGTTGCCAGAACCAGACCATTACACGGAAGGAGTCGTGCAAGTGATGTTAGATGCCGTCAGGAATAGCGGGAAGCCATTGTCAAACGAGAGATTATTCAATTGGCATGCGGCCCTTTTCCCTACAGGAAGAAGCGGAATATACCCAATAACCGTCGGAGCATACAGGGTCGGAGCGGAACCGATGCAGGTGGTTTCCGGCGCAATGGGCAAGGAGAAAGTTCACTATGAAGCCCCGCCATCCGATGTAGTACCAACTATGATGGATGAATTCGTTGCTTGGGTAAACGAGGAGAATAGTATAGACCCCGTGTTAAAAGCCGCAATTGCACACGTGTGGTTCGTGGCAATCCACCCATTTGATGATGGAAACGGGCGTTTAACCAGAACGCTCACGGATATGTTACTCGCGAAGGCTGATGGGATTCCACTCAGGTTTTACAGTATGTCAGCAGAAATACTCAGAGAAAAAAAACGCTATTACGAGGTATTGGAAAAGACCACGACAGGCACCACAGACATCACTCTCTGGCTTGAATGGTTCTTACTGACGATGAAGTCAGCTATTCTTCACTCCGAGAATGTCGTGAAAAGAGTTGTTCAGAAAGCTTCGTTCTGGCAAAGACACCGAGAAGTATCTATGAACGAAAGACAAGTAAAAATTATAAACCGTCTTTGGGATGGCTTTGAAGGCAAACTCACATCTTCGAAATGGGCAAAAATAACCAAAACTTCACAAGCAACAGCACTCAGAGATATAACCGATCTTATAGAGAAAGGTATCTTGATATCAGCAGATGGTGGCGGACGAAGCGCAAACTACTTACTTAAAGACAACGTAGAATAACCTCACCTCTTTTTCACTCGTGTTGCAGGGTTTTATTCATGACTTCACCATTCGTTCCGGTTCTGAAGTACTAATTACCTATTAAATAAGTATTGACTAACTATTGTATTCACAATTCATGGTCAATAGATAGTCAATACCTAATCAATACTTGATAACCGTAACGGACGGGGATATCCCCTACACGACCTCTCGCATCACCCAAGTCGTACAGTTCAGCAACCCTCCCTCCAAGCCGATTTCGTTATAGTTTATAGTTTCTATGACGCGATCGGGGAAGATTTGCCGGAAACGTTCCACAGCCTCAGCATCCTTGTTACCGGAAACCTCGAAAACAGGTAATACAATCAAATTACCCACTTCCAAATAATTCACGTAAATACCGATAGCGTGATGGGGATGAGCGGGAGATTTGTAATCCCAGAAAAAAGGGACGTCTTCATACTCTAAATGATATTGTTTCAACACCTTGTCGATTCCATCCCGCCAGTATTTGTAGTCATCCAATCGGTTATTGCCAAGGAGGGTGTCACGATTCACGAACCGCACCATTCCATCCGCGTGCCCCGTCATATCTCCCTTTTGAGCGGGAATCACGATCACTTTCGCCTCCAACAACTCCCCGATTTCCGCTATCAATTGTTGCTTGTCCGGGTACCCGGGATTTTCGGTAAATACCCGGTCGGAAATGATGGCACGATCCTCGCACAACAAGACATTACCCCCGTCAAGGTTAATACTAGAGAATATCGGGTGAAAACCATTGCTCCGGCAGACTTCCTTAACATCCGAACGGGAACTTTCCCATTCCTCACCCTTCAAATAAGAAGGTTCGTAATGGAATTGCACCAATTTGCCCGATGCCGTTTGTATTGGCATATAATCCCGACACCAGATATCTTTTGTGCCTTTCAAGAAACGGAAAGGAATTCCATGTTTTTCCAAGATTCCCGTTAGTTGACGACACGTGATCGGGTATTTTTCCAGTAACAATTCGGACATATAGACAACTTGGTAGCTATTCGTACTTTCGGCACCTCTTGACGTGACGGGAGTGGCGGACGGGGAATCAACCTGACGGTAATAGCGTTCACGAATGGACGGAGCATCAGCCTTCAAGAACATTCGACACAACTCGGGAGTCGGTTCGATACGGTTTTGCAGACACATTTCTTCAAAAACGGCTTCTTTGCCCCGTTTACCAAGGGTGAATTGGTTGATGTATTCGTCGCCCAGCTTCTTGTAACCGGAGAGTAATAGCCTTTTGTTCATGACACGCAAAATTTTCTGATGTTCCTTTCGAGAAATCTCTTTATCGACGAGTTTTTCCATCAACCGGGATAAATCGGATTTCCTCATCCATCTAACAACCGAGATTAGAATAGGGATGATTCCGATTACCCCGAGGAGGGTTCCGATGATGAATTCGATGTTCATAGGTAAATAATTAAATGAGGTAAAACAAGCAAGGAGATTTTTTAAAAACCGACCTCTTCTATAACATAAATATTACGACTAAAATAATTGTAATAAAGGTCCTTACATCCATACGGCACTCCGACATAATCTAAATACTTATATTTCTCAAACCCGAAAAATGCCTTAAATCCCCCAGACGGTGGTACACTACTTTTAAAATACACTTTACTCAAAATACAACACGCTCTATCTGAATCAAGATAAGTGAAAGCTAACCCTCCTAATTCCTTAATTTTTTTACCCATCACTAAATTACCACTTCTCCCCCCAAAAAAACTTTCATTAAAAGCCCGACTACCTATCTTTTCCAAATTATCAGGAAATACTAAATCTCCCTTGAATCCCGCACAGTGTTCAAAAGCACCCTCTCCTATTATAGACAATTTAGCTTCACCAAGTTCTGATTCAAGGGTAAAATCAAGTTCTGTAAAGCCTTTACAATAAGAGAACGCATAATCACCTATATATTCCACTTTTGTAGGAATCGTCAATTTTCCCGTAAATTGGCTCCTCGAAAAGGCATATTCTTTTATTTCTCGTAACATTACATTCAAAAACAATTGACCGTCAAAACCACAAAATTCAAAAGCATGCGCTCCAACACTTCGCACATTATCAGGAAGAACTAAATCTCCACGTATACTACGACAGCGATAAAAAGCAGAGTCCCCAATTACGGTTACACCATCAGGAATCTTTATTGAAGTTATGCTACAATTATAAAATGCATTATCTGGTATTGCTATTAATTTTTCTGGTAGAACAATAGTTTGTAAACCAGTAAACTTGAAAGCTGATTCCGGAATAGTTTCATCATCCAAAGCTGACAAATCTAGTGTAATTACTCGATTTGCCCTCATTGTTTCTCGGATAAAGTTATAATCAAAATCGTTCAATGTCCCCGTAATTTTAATGCGTTCACATTGATGTACTTCCTCTTTTGAAATTAATGTACTCAACGTCCCCGCTTTTTCCACATGAATTAAACGTCCATTTATTATTGTAATCACACGTGTAACTACACTCTTACCATCTGAAAAAATCACAAAGAATTGACTATCAATTACAATTTCTGGAGTCGTTATACTTATGTTCCCACTATTTTGTCCTCTTGAAACAGTAACATTCCAGCCATTCGCAACAACATTCACATCGATTACACTTTCACCTCCAATTACCACATAACCAATATTATACGTAGTATTATGACTTGCATTCTCTATTTTATCTCTATCTAAAACGACCGAAAAACTTGCTCCTTTTGGTAACGTAACGACTGTTCCATCTGCAAGTTCGAGAATTAATATATCTTCTTTATTGATCACGTTTTTGAAAAAAGAATCTCCACTTGCTTCTCCCAACACGCTCCAAGTAACACCATTATCCACGGAAAGTTCCCATTTATTATTATTTATTCGTAACTGAGGAGTGACACCATCCTCACCATCTTCTCCCTTGGCTTTTATTTTATTTCCACCCTCGTCTAAAAGCCATGTGGTTTGGTCACCTACTTTTTGAGTCCAATAATAATATCCATCTTCTGCTTGCTTTATTCCTATTACCGGGGTTTGTCCCGCCTCTCCGTTTTTCCCGTGGTATATTGTTATGGACGGGTGTGTTTTGAAATCGAGTTTATAACCGATTTCGATACCGTTCTCGGAGATAACGGTTACATTGGTAATGTAATCATTGGTTTGCAAGGCATCAAGGATAACTTTCATGGAAGCAATGTTCGTGTTCATTTCCTTGCATTGCTTTTCAAGAGCTGCCAATCGGGAATCCAAGTCGTTTACTTTATCCCACAATTTACCATCGTCATACTTGCTACAAGCGACAAGCAATCCCAGGGAGAGAAAGAGTAAAAAGAAAATACATCTTTTCATAGTCTAGCCATTTGAACCACAATTCCCGGATGGTTTATTAATAAAAAAGAAAAGCGTGGGAACTTTTAGTTTATCTACTTTGAGGTACGGCCAAGCACCCAGCGCAAAATAAACAGCACCCCACGCTTAGCCGATATACATTAGAAAAGTGTACACGGAAAGCATGAGCGTCTTAATCTGTTTATCCTTCGCGCTAAAAATTGGCCGTTTTCAAAGTAAGGATAAGCAAAACGCTTTTGAATATGTCCTGCCCGGAACAGACGCTTCCATAACCCGAGCATTACCGCAAATGTAAGAATATTTATTTATATAACATATTCAGTATAACTAGTATTAATATATATAATGAAAGTAAATAATTTTATGGTAAATCGCATCAGAAATATCAAATCAAACAAAATGAAAAAATATTAGATATATTATTTATTAATCACATATAATATTTGATTTTTCAAGTAATAAGATTTATATTATTTTTGATTATACAAATTAATTATACATACTATTTATTTTTAAAATATTTACTAACATGAAAAAAATTCGTTCACCAACAACATTTTAAAAAGCAAAAGCCCATACGGGCTATTATTATACAAATATTGTTTTATTATAATAATTTTCAATTATGGCTAAAGTTTTATTAGACATGCTGGGAGCCATCATCGGCTCCGTGGGAAAAGTATCGTATTACATGCGATACAGTGATAATATCGCAAGAAGAAAGGGTGCCGGCGGGAAAAGCAGCAATTCACCTGCTGCTGTTGAGCAACGGATGAAGTTTGGAATGCTGATCCAGCTGGCAACTATCCTCCAAACGATTATCACGCAGGGATTTCCTCAGCGCAAACGAGGACTCTCCGCTGCAAACGCATTTGTCAGTATAAACAAAGACATTTGCTCGGTGGAGAGTAACGTGCTCACCGTCGACTACGAGCAGTTGCTCTGTGCCAACGGACAGTTGCTCACACCAGAAGTGACCGTTACTTACTCGACAGAGAATCAAAAATTCTCGTTCGAGCAAATGGCACCGGAAGAGGAGAGCAACAGTAACGCAGACGACAAGGTGTATGCCGTGTTGCTGGAAAGCAACCAAGGCTTATGCCGACTAAAAACCTTGCGCCAACGAGGAGAAAGCGGCTCCACCTCCATCGCGTTACCGCAGAGGTGGGAGAAAGAGCACGTGCACGTGTACGTTTTCGCCACGAGCGCCGACGGTAAGAAGGCATCCAAGTCCATGTACTTAACGGTGGAGGAAGGCGTCTAACATCCAACAGAGAGGGAAAAACCAGAAACGGGAATTTCCCTCTCCTTTTATTAAAGTATCAAATATGACAAAACACGACTATGGAAGTCATCGATTTTTTCAAAGGCCATATCCGCGGTAGAAAAGGCAACATGATTTTTTTCGTGCGCAATGACAAATTACACATCAAGCGATACGCCATTCCCGGGAAACCGAGGAAATGGGAAGAGAAGGGACGTACCACGAAACAACAGGAAGTAACCACCCGCTTCACGGCGGTACAATGGTTTTACAGGGAGTACATGAAACAGGTTTCGCCCGACGTGTGGCGTGCTGCCGCCAAGCCCAAAAGACGGACAGCCCCGAACCTATTTCACTCAACCAACGCCCGCTGTTTCAACGGGCAAGGGGAACTTGTAGATTTCGAGAATTTCGTGTTTACCCAAGGAATATTGGCATTGCCCCGTAATCTGCAAGTGACACGGGAAGGCAATCATTTCCGGGTAACATGGCAGGAGGAAAGGCTCTGGACCACAACAGCACGAACGGACACAATGCAGGTAGGAATATTGTATGACAACCTGCAACGCTCACCCCGCTTGGCTCCAAACGTGAAAGGATGCCGAGGTGATTTGCAAGGAGAATTTACTCTTGATGAAAGGCTTGGGACATCAGCACACGTGTATATCTTTTTCGCTGGAAACAATGGCACGGATTTCTCCGCGAGCTGGCACGCGAGGGTGGAACTCTGAGTGCCTCCTATAAAAATGATTGCAGATTAAGAAGACTAATCTGCAATCTTTATTACTTAATCTATTGCTTCACCTGTACATATTGGATAACGCATATAGCGGAATAATATCCACCTTCTCCAATGCGCCAAAATTCTCAAGCGATGTTCGTATTCCGTACGTGAGTTGTTTATTCGCCATAAATTGGTACATACTTTTCATTGAACCTGTTGTACCCGCTTTCACTTCCAATGGGACTACTTTCATATCCTTGGCTATTACATAGTCCACTTCCGCTTGTGCTCCACGAGATAAGTTCTGCCAATAATACAAATCATGCCGCTGCGCAGGAGTATTATATTTCAACAACTCCAAGCCGGCCACCATCTCTGTCACACGCCCTTTATTCACCAGTTCGGAAGCAGCACCAACAAGAATCAACTTGGACATTTCAGACGCACCACCCGCATTCTCCATGCCCAACAACCGCAACAACAATCCGCTATCTAAAAAAATATACTTGATAAACTTATCGTTTATTTCGGCCCCAAGCGGTATTCCATTTGCAGCCGTATGAACAACCGGTCTAATCAATCCTGCATCCTTTAACAACTCCAACGCACCTTTTACCTTTTCACCGCGATAATTACCCTGCACGTCACTATAAACAAATTTACATCCGACCTGCAACGCCACGCTTCGAAGAGTTTGTCTTAACAATATCGGATCGGCTTTTTCTTCGTATTTCGAGAAATCATCTTCATAGGCCAGCATTATGTCATCCTGAACTTGCTGACACTTCAAGTAATCTCTTGTTTCCACCCAATTTGCCACGGATTCGGGCATTCCCCCAACCATCAGATAATCGCGGAAACATTCAACCAGTTTCCCATGCAGAGCCTCGAACACCGGACTAACAGGAGATGCTTTTTGTTTCAATTCCACCCAACCTTCATTGCCCATTGCCACAAGAAATTCATCAAAAGACATCGGGTACATAAAAAACGAACGCACTCTCCCAACACCAAATGACGTCATTTTCTTTAACGCGAACTCAAGTAGCGACCCAGCCGCCACAACATGAAGGTCGGTATAATCTTCATAAAAGAACCAAAGACTATGCAGGGCTTCCGGGCACGTCTGAATCTCATCCAAAAACAAAAGTGTTTCACCGGGCACGATTGGTAATCCATAAAAAACCGAAAGACGTGACGCAATTTCTTGAGGCTTCAAATTACCCTTGAATACAGAAGCAATCTCTTTATCCCGTTCAAAATTTACTTCAACAAAATACTTAAATGTCTTACCCAACTGACGAATAGCTGAAGATTTCCCAACCTGCCTTGCACCTCGAAGCAACAATGGTTTATGCTTTCTTTCATTTTTCCACTCCAACAAGTACTTGTCAATTAATCTCGGATAATATACATTTTTCATAATACACTCTATTTTAATTGCAAAGATAACAATTTCACGAAAAATCAGGGATACTTTTACCGTTTTTTCGTGAAAAAGAATAGGATAAAATGAAGATTTGAGCAGAATTGAGCATTTCAATTGACAGTCAGGAGGTTTCGGCATAGATTGGCACAAAGTGGCACAGATGCGGGAGACAGGCTTTGGGAAGAATATGGAAACAGATGCACTTCCAAATCATTACCCGACATCGGATGCACTTTTAACGCTAACGGTCTATATTTCTGCGTTCTGCGTAGGTTTACATTCTGCCCTTACAACTCCCATAAACTAATTTTGCACCAAACAAAAAGTAAGGATTATGAGGAGTACATTCAAGACCGTGTTCTACGTGAACGCAAGCAAGGAGAAAAACGGAGTTGTCCCCATCATGGGACGTGTGACCATCAACGGGACAATCGCACAGTTCAGTTGTAAACAGACCATCCCGAAGGCACTTTGGGACGCAAAAGGCAACCGCGCCAAAGGCAAGAGCAAGGAGGCACAGACGGTAAACTTCGCGTTGGAGAACATTAAGGCACAGATAGCAAAGCACTACCAACGTCTTTCAGACCGTGAAGCCTGTGTGACCGCTGAAATGGTACGTAATGCTTATCAGGGCATAGGCACAGAATATGAAACCTTGTTACGTGCCTTTGACAAGGAAAACGCGGCTTTTGCCAAACGTGTGGGTAAAGACCGCTCCAAGCGCACATATCTGAAATACCTGACTGTCCGCAAGTATGTAGCCGAGTTTATCAGAAAGCAATATAAACGTGCCGACATAACGATGAACGAACTTACGGAGGATTTCATCCGCGACTATTGCCTGTATCTGCGCAACGAGGCAGGGCTTGCACAATCTTCCGTGTGGATATACTCCATACCATTGAAACATATCGTCACCACGGCTCACTACAACGGAAAGATACCGAGAAACCCGTTTGCAATGTACCACGTTGACCCCGACCACAAGGAGCGCGGCTTCCTTACGGAGGAGGAACTTCAGGCATTGGGTACTATCAAACTGGAGAATCCAAACTTTGCACTGGCAAGGGACTTGTTCCTGTTCGGGTGCTGGACGGGCATATCGTTCATAGACATCAAGAACCTCACGACTGATAATGTCGTGGAAATGAACGGTGCGCTGTGGATTGTGTCGAAACGGCAAAAGACAGGTGTTCCGTTCCAAGTCAAGCTGATGGACATTCCGATGCAGATAATCAAGCATTATGAACCGTTCCGAAAAGACAAGAGACTGTTCAACATAGGCTCACTTGACATGGTGAACAAACGCATAAAGAACATAGCGAGGAAGTGCGGCATCGAGAAGCCGGTTTCCTTTCACCTCAGTCGCCACAGCTTCGCTGTCATGGCATTGAACTACGGTATGCCGATAGAAAGCGTGAGCAAGATACTCGGACATACGGACATCAAGACCACGCAGATTTATGCCAAGGTAACGAACACGAAACTAAACAGCGACATTTCAGCCTTTGAGAGCAAAATAAGCGGACGTTTCACGATATAATCGCTTGATTATGGAACGGGACATTATTACGATGAATGAGTACGGTAGAGTGACTATACCCACTACTACAAATGTATGGATGGCGGAAGCAGAGTTGTCCTCATTGTTTGGTACAATCGCCCCGACACTCCGTACAGCCATCCGAGCCGTATATAAAAGTGGAGTGCTGAAACAACATGAGGCAGAACGGTATATCTGTTTGCCCGATGGCTACGGCATGGACGTGTATGCCCTGTCTATGGTCGTGGCACTCGCATTCCGCATCAATACCGAATGTGCGGCAAGGGTACGCGATGCCCTATTGGAAAGGTTCTACGGGCGAAAAGAGAAACAAGTCTTGTGGGTGTCAGTAAACAGACCGATGTGCGAGTGTTAGAGCGTGGGTACGTACATACGACAACCGCCCGAAGAAGCGACAATGCCACTCTTCTTCGGGCTTTCTTTATTCTTTCCTGCTCCTTTCCCTTATGCGATTTTCTGCATTTTCTCGTCTGTCTGTTATGATTGCACCGTTCCGCTTCGTTTTGCGTATCAATGTTTTAAGCATTGTGCCGTAGTTTTGCATCCGATTGTTTAACCCGTTGCAGACACTGTTGTCGGCGACATAAAACCAAGCAAAGCCTATGGCAGAACAAAACGAATTCATCCGCGTAGGGACAACCCTCTACAAGATTGTTGACCAGCCACTGATTGACGGAGGCTGTGTAAAGAAGCGCATCGCATGGAACTCCGAGACCTTGCGGCAGGACTACGGCAAAGACCGCATGGCGACCGTGCCGAAGTATGACGGGTTCTGTACCGTCCCCGACCATGTGGGCTACAAGCCCGTTGTCGGAAAGTTCCTCAACCTCTACGAGCCGATAGGACACCGACCGCAGGAGGGCTGCTTCCCCTGCATCCGCTCGTTAGTGGAGCATATCTTCGGAGAGCAATACGAGTTGGGCATGGACTACCTGCAACTGCTTTACCTGCAACCTGTTCAAAAGCTGCCTATCCTGCTGTTGGTGTCCGAAGAACGGAACACGGGCAAAAGCACGTTCTTGAACTTCCTGAAAGCCATCTTTAAAGATAACGTGACGTTCAACACCAACGAGGACTTCCGCAGCCAGTTCAATTCCGATTGGGCAGGGAAACTGCTCATCATGGTGGACGAAGTACTGCTCAACCGCAGGGAGGACAGTGAACGGTTGAAGAACCTCAGTACTACATTGTCCTATAAGGTGGAAGCCAAAGGCAAAGACCGTAACGAAATCGGTTTCTTCGCCAAGTTCGTGTTGTGTTCCAACAACGAGCATTTGCCCGTCATCATTGACGCAGGCGAGACACGCTATTGGGTACGCAAGATAGGACGGTTGCAGTGTGATGACACCGATTTCCTGCAAAAGCTGAAGGATGAAATCCCCGCTTTTCTGTACTTCCTTATCCATCGGGAGTTGTCAACGAAAAAAGAAAGCCGTATGTGGTTTGCCCCGAAGCTAATTGAGACAGAAGCCCTGCGTAAGATAATCCGTAGTAACCGCAACCGCCTCGAAATAGAAATGGCGGACTTGCTGCTCGACATCATGGCGAAGATGGAGGTGGAAACGGTGTCATTCTGCCTGAACGACATCATCCCCCTGCTGTTGTGTTCGCAGGTCAAGGCGGAGAAGCCGCAGGTGCGTAAAGTGTTGCAGGAGTGCTGGAAATTATCACCGGCACCCAACGGGCTTACCTATACCACCTACGTGTATGGCTGTAACGGACGCTATCATACCCGTAAAGATGTGGGCAGGTATTACACCGTGACCAAAGGACTGCTGGAGAGCCTCTGATATTCTGTTGAATTGTTGAATAGATATAATATAATGTTGATATATAGCAAAATACAGGCTCAACAGAATACCAACAACACCCAACGGACGATGAAGAGGGAACGCAGCAGCATTCGGTTATACCATCACTTCTTCTTTTCGTTGCCGTTTGTTGGGCATCATGCGTTTGTTGAGGACAAGTTGAGCGCGTATCAAGCAATATAACAATGTGTTATGTGTCCTATTCAACACTTCAACGCTTTTACACCCATCAACAAGTCCGTGGGAAAACGGCTGGATACCCCAAGCAGGTATTACGTATGCCGACATGCCATCATGCCGACAAGCAGACACGACAACATGACGACACAAAACAATGACGACATATCAACATGGCGACATGAGGTACACCCCAAGTTGGCGAAAGGGGAAAAGCATCCGACAACCACCGACAGCGCAGCGGATTTTCTGAAACGAAAAAGCCATAGCTCATTAGGGCGTTTTCTTCACGCACCGCTGCGCTAATGCTAAAAACGCCCCAATGAGCCAACGGGATTACACCCCTCTGGACACCCCCGTTTTCATGCGGCACGACCGCAGCGGACGGGCATGAACAAACAAGTTTGTATAACCTATAAAAACAAAAGACGAACATGGGATACATAAGCATCCAATTCAACAAGGTGAAAGGCTCGGCGGACACGGGCGCGTCCGACCACATCGAACGCAAGACCCTCCCCAAGAACGCCAACCCTACACGCACCTGCCTCAACCGTGAGCTGGTGGACTTCCCCGATGGCGTGACGAACCGCACCGAGGCAATCAACCACCGCATCCGCACGGCAGGCATCAAGAGGAAGATAACGCCCGACCAAGTGAGGGCAATCCGCATCGTGCTTTCGGGAACACATGAGGACATGATGAAAGTGCAGGACGAGGGCAGGCTGAACGAATGGTGTGCCGACAACCTACAATGGCTGCACCGCACGTTCGGACGGGAGAATACCGTTTCTGCAGTCTTGCACATGGACGAGCATACGCCGCACATCCACGCTACGGTCGTACCGATTGTAACAGGCGAACGCAGGAAAGCGAAAAAGAAGCAACAGGTGGAGGGCAAGCGCACCTACCGTAAGAAAACGGATGCCATTCGTCTGTGCGCCGATGACGTGCTGACACGAGAGAAGCTGACAGCCTATCACGACAGTTATGCGGAAGCAATGGCGAAATACGGCTTGCAGCGTGGCATCCGTGGTTCGGAGGCACGACATACCACCACTGCCCAATACTACCGAGACTTGAAGCGGCAGACGGGAGAACTTGAAGTCAATGTGCAGCAGTTGCAGACGGAAAGGCAACAAGCGGAACAGAAACTTGACGAGGTGAAGAAAGAAATTAGGTCGGAGAAACTGGAAGCCGCCAAGACCGAGGCGAAAGCCGCACTCGTGGCAAAGGTCGGTTCTTTTTTGGGCGGTGGAAAGTTGAAAGCGGAAAGGGAAGGATTTCAGCAGCGCATAGCGGAACTTGAAAACCAAAATGCAAGGTTGGAGCAACATATTAAGCAGATGGAACGTGAACACCAAGCCCAATGCAGCAAGTTCAGCGAGTATATGGACAAGGTAAAACGATACTTCCCTCATGTAGAGAAACTGCTGCCCTTGATTGACTTCTGCCGTAATACGCTACACTTCTCCGAACAGATTATCCAAGAACTATGCAAGTTGAAGAAAGTGAACTTGAAAGGTGATTTCTATTCACCTGAGTTCAACCGTAAATTCCATGCAGAGGGGGCGGCTTTCTCGTTTGAAGAAGACAAAAGCAGGACAGGGCGTTTCCATATATGTGTGAACAACATTCCGCTTGTACAATGGTTCCGGCAGAAAGCGCATGAATGGAGAAACGGTTTGGGGCTTACTACCCCAAAGCAAGGTAACGGGATGAAAATCTGAATATGTATAAATTTCGCCCAAGAAGTAAAGATAATCATTCAATGAAAGGGACTTATCAAGAATTTTAGCTACTTTTGCAATTGGATTGGGACAACCCTTTCCAAAACATAGAAAAAAGAAGAAGCGTTATGCTTATCTTGTACTTGAAAACGTAGGAAATTTTCAAATTGGATACAAGGATAGCATAGTGGTTCTCACGCTATAGCGTGGGCTGCTATTGTTACATCTGTATCCAAGGTTTCCTACGACCTTCAAGTAAAGAGTGTGGCATACAGTTCCACGCTTCGTGTTTCGGACAAGCGTCAATAATTATCATTTAAATAGTGAACATTATGAAGAATGTTATTATCTTATTATTTTGTGCAGTTGCATTAGTTATGACTTCTTGCACACTCTCTAACGAGGAAAAAGCTGAGAAGTTGGTTAAAGAGACGCTTAAAGGCTATCTATATCACCCAGATTCTTATGAACCAATATCAACAAAAGTTGATAGTATGTTCATTGATGTAACTACTATTGAACCTATTATGAAAATTAGTGATGACATCAAAGATTTGATGTCTAAAATAAACAGATGTAAAAGAAACATCGAATCTGCGGAATCTTCTATGGATATTTTTGCTCCTAATGGATATTCTTCTCAATACTCTCGTGGAGAATATGCGCGGGCAAAAAAAGAGAAAGAAGAAGCCAAATCTGATTTGGATAAATATACCAAGAAACTTTCAGAACAACTTGTTTCTCTAAAAGAAAATGTTGTAAAATATCACAAAGGTGAATTTACAGGTTGGGCAGTAAGTCATAGATTTAGGAGTCTTAATGGCACAGGTTCAATAACCATTCTGGGAGAAATGATTTTCTTTTGCGACAAAGAGTTTACAACTTGTGGCGGTTATGAAGTTGATAAGTTTGAGAACTTTGCAAAAATTTTGAAAGCTGTAGATGAGGCAACTTCTGATGAAGATATAATAGACTATTTTAGGGAGGATAGTTTTTTACTGTAATCCAGTCTTTTAATAGCTTAGAAAGTTAGCGTGCCTTAATGGCACGTTAACCTTTTATACAATGTAACCTTTATCAACGACAAATCTTTTTTTTAGTATGCAAGCATTGTTTATTGGGGTAATTTGTATTATAGCTATTTCAATTTGTTATATAGTTATAACAAGGACACGCCTAAAAAACAAGTCCAAGGAACTTTCAGAAAAGTTAAACCACATATCTTCTTATGGCAATAAATCCAATTACGAGCAAGCAAAAGAAAGATTGTTGGTTTTAAACAACGAGGCATTTATTGATATTCCGACCGACCTTAATAACGTTTTTTCAGGGAGGGTAATATCTGCAACGCAAGAAAAAGATTTTGCCAATCATTATAAGCCACATTTTCAAAAATCGTATTCACTTGTTAAGAAACTTAAATCCTTTAATATCACTCCATCTGAAACCATATCCAAATTTATCAATGATTTTGGAGCTATCAATAAACTCGTAAAACAACATAATGAAGAGGTAATTACATTTCTGCTTGACACGCATAAAGAGTTTTTCGACCATTGCCTGAAATATCCATTAGACAAGCAACAAAGACGCTCAATCGTTTCAGAAGAAGAAAATTGTTTGGTAGTTAGTAGTGCGGGAAGTGGAAAGACTTCATCCATCGTAGGAAAGGTAAAGTATTTGACTGAAATAAAGAAAGTCAATCCTCAAAATATCCTCCTTATCAGCTACACAAACAAGGCTGCCGCCGAATTGACAGAAAGAATGGGTATTACAGGTTTGAGAGGGTACACTTTTCACAAACTTGCCCTTGACATTATCGGACAAACAACAGGTCAAAAGCCATCAATATATGAAAAGACGGACGCGCTCTTCGTGAAAATCTACCATGAATTATTGAATGATAAGAAATTCAAGGAAAGCGTAATAGAATACTTTATTGATTATCAAACGCCCGAAAAGGAGTGGGAAAAGCGGAAGAATGAACGTAGGCAACAACTTTCAGAACAGAAGGATGTACGTTTGAAAGCATCGTTTCCTGATATGGACGGAAAAACTGTTTATGTACGAAGTGAGCAAGAGCAGAAAATATGCTTTGCGCTATCTTCCCTTAGCGTAAAATTCAGATATGAAGAACCATACGAACATCCATTGGCAGACGAGATGCACTCTCAATACAAACCGGATTTTTCCATATATTTTGAACAAAGTGGAAAAACAAGGCGAGTATATTTAGAGCATTTTGGAGTGGACGAACATGGACTTGTTCCTATATGGTTTGCCAAAGACAGAGGCATTACCTATGAAGAAGCAAACCAAAAGTATAACGATGGCATAACATGGAAAAAAGCGGCACATGAGAAATTTGGTACAGAGCTATTAACAACTTCAAGTGCAGATTTTCATTATTCCGATATTCGGGAGAAATTAAAAAACTTATTGGAAAAGACTGATGTTCCTATCCAAGAGAAAACAGATGCTGAATTATACGATATGATTCTTCCCCCGAATAGCAAGCAGGAGAAGGCTTTTATCCGCCTTGTCGTGACTTTTGTGACATTGATAAAGTCAAGCTGCAAATCTGTAGATGAAGTATTAAGGCAAACTAAAAACGCAGGGGACGAACGCAGTACATTCATTATCAAAAACATCTTTCAACCCGTTTATAAACGGTATATTGAAGAATTGACGAATATCAACCAAATAGATTTTACGGATGCAATCCTGCAAGCTACCGACATTTGTCGTTCCTCCCATTCTGTGAAGTATGATTATATCATTGTGGACGAGTTTCAAGACATATCCGTTGACCGTTACAACTTCTTAAAAGTATTGCGAGAGGGAAATCCGCCTGCTAAGTTGTATTGTGTGGGCGATGACTGGCAGTCCATCTATCGTTTTTCAGGGAGCGACATGGCACTTTTCAATCAATTTTCATATTACTTTGGTCAGACGGAAATCAACAAGATTGAAACTACATATCGGTTTGGAGAGCCTTTGGTCAGCCTGTCCTCGCAATTCATCCAACGCAACGAAGCCCAAATTAAAAAGAACATCCATCCTTTTAATCCACAAGTTAAAACAGAATTACAATTCTGTGATTATGAAAGGCGTGAATATTGCAATGTCATCGGACAATTGGTTGCGTCAATTCCATTGGACAAATCAGTATTTTTGTTAGGGAGATATTCCTTTGATGATTATTACCTGTCGTTCATGTATAAATCCGTGAAAGAGGGTAATCGTTTTTTCTATATCATCGGAGATAGGAAAATAGAGTTTCTGACCGTTCATAAATCCAAAGGACTTGAAGCAGACTATGTGATAGTTCTTCAATGTAACAAGGACACATACGGGTTTCCCTCACTTGTAAGCGATGACCCTGTTCTTAATTATGTCTTGACAAAAAGCGACCAATATCCATACGGAGAAGAACGTAGGCTGTTTTATGTAGCCATTACCAGAGCAAAAGTCAAGACCTATGTACTGTATGACAGACGCTTCCCTTCTGTTTTCGTGGACGAGTTCTTGCATCCGGAAAAAGTCACGGAAGAAAGTTATGCCAAGCATCCAAACGCCAACAAAAAGTGGACACGCAGTGCGGATAATTTTCTGCTTACCCTTTATCATGAAGGGAAAAGTATAAAATACATAGCCGAGAAAATGGGCAGAAGTCAAACCTCGATAGTAATGCGATTAGGAAAATTGGAAGGAAAACGGCAATAAAATACTGATTGCATTTCGTTTGTCGAAAATATATGTTACCTTTGCATAGAGTTGTTTGACAGCAATGTACTACACATCGCAGAATTTATGACCGTTGCCAAGTCATTACCTCACTTGTGGCAGAAAGTGCGCAAGTTGCTTATTTCTAAATTATTCCTGTCTTATAGCTGTATTTTCGGGAAAAATCAGATATAAAACCAGACATTTTTCGTGAAAAGTCAGAGATAAAACCACAAACAATCCTCCCTTTATTAATTCCCTCTATATATTTATAAAATAATTCAATACGATTCATTTTTTATATCAAGAAAAACTATATATCTTTGTATCGAGAAAACAAATTAATAACAATCATAAACACACTAAACAATGGAACCAATTATCAATTCACAAATTCCGGAATTCAAAGTTCAAGCTTTTCACAATGGAAATTTCAAAACTGTAAGCAGCGACGACGTAAAAGGGAAATGGGCTATTTTCTTCTTCTATCCCGCTGACTTCACTTTTGTATGCCCGACCGAACTGGTAGACGTGGCAGAGAAATACGAGCAATTCCAGAAAATGGGAGTAGAGGTTTATTCCGTGAGTACAGACTCACATTTCGTACACAAAGCATGGCACGATGCTTCTGAAAGTATTCGTAAAATCAACTACCCGATGCTTGCCGACCCGACCGGGGTATTGAGTCGCGCTTTCGGCGTAATGATTGAGGAAGAGGGAATGGCATACCGCGGAACTTTCGTGGTAAACCCGGAAGGGAAAATCAAAATTGCTGAAATCCACGACAACAATATCGGACGCAACGCGGACGAATTACTACGAAAAGTGGAAGCAGCTTTATTCGTGGCAGAACACCCGAATGAAGTATGTCCCGCGAAATGGAAAAAAGGTGCGACCACGCTAAAACCAAGCATCGATTTAGTCGGTAAAATTTAACAGAATCACGCGAAAGCCGACGAAACCACATCGTCGGCTTTTTTTAACAATGAATCACATGCTAGATACGACACTAAAGAACCAGCTAAAAACTATTTTCGAGGGATTGGAAGCAACATACACGTTTGATGTCATTGTTGCACCTCAACACGAGAGTCGCCAAGAACTCTTGGAAATATTAAACGACGTTAGCGAATGCTCCGATAAAATATCGTGCAAACTCACGGAAGGAGACGGGCTAGCGTTCACGCTCTTAAAGAACGAAGAAAAAACAGGTATAAAATTCCGGGGTGTTCCCAATGGACACGAGTTCACCTCTTTGTTGCTCGCCATCATGAATCTGGACGGCAAAGGCAAAAACTTCCCGGATGCAACCACCTGTAACAGGGTAAAAGCCTTGAAAGGCCCCATTCACTTGACAACCTACGTTTCACTGACTTGCACGAACTGCCCGGATGTCATTCAAGCTCTGAATGCCATGACCACGTTGAATGACCAAATCACGCACGAGATGGTGGACGGAGCTATCAATCAGGCAGAAGTAGAGGCTTTAAATATACAAGGTGTACCTTCCGTGTTTGCCGACGGGAAATTGATTCATGTCGGACGGGGAGAATTCGGGGAATTATTGAGTAAACTGGAAAACCAATACGGTAGCAACGAGGACACGATTGATACCACCGAAAAACACTATGACGTGATTGTCGTCGGCGGAGGACCCGCGGGGGCAGCCGCAGCCATTTATTCGGCACGCAAGGGGTTGAATGTAGCTATCGTGGCTGAACGCGTAGGCGGGCAGGTAAAAGAAACCGTGGGTATCGAGAACCTGATATCCGTACCCGAAACAACCGGTAGCCTATTGGCCGAAAACATTAGAACACACATTCAACGCTACCCGATAGACCTGTTGGAACATCGCCGGATAGAGAAAGTTGAAATCGAGAAGAATCAGAAAATATTATCCACGGCAAAAGGGGAGAAATTCATTGCTCCGGCAGTCATTATTGCCACGGGAGCAAGTTGGAGAAAATTAAACGTGACGGGTGAGGCAGAATATACAGGTAGAGGCGTTGCCTTCTGCCCGCATTGCGACGGACCTTTCTATAAAGGTAAACAGGTAGCCGTTATCGGCGGGGGCAATTCGGGGATTGAAGCAGCAATTGATTTGGCGGGAATTTGTTCAAAAGTAACAGTTCTGGAATTCCTCGAGGAATTAAAAGCCGACCAAGTACTACAAGAAAAAGTAAAGAGCCTGTCGAACGTGGAAGTATTCACCAACTCGCAAACTTTGGGAATCATCGGGAATGGAGAAAAAGTAACCGGGATACAAGTGAAAGACCGCAAGACAGAAGAAAGTAGAGTAATCACCTTGGATGGAATATTCGTTCAAATCGGATTGGTTCCGAATAGTGGAGCGTTCCGTGAAGTAGTGGATACCAACCGTCCCGGAGAAATAGTGATTGACGCGCATTGCCGCACGAACATTCCGGGCATATACGCGGCAGGAGATGTATCTTCGGTACCTTACAAACAAATTATCATAGCTATGGGCGAAGGAGCGAAAGCCGCACTTTCCGCTTTTGAAGACCGTACGCGTGGGGTGCTGGATTAGTTTATAAAGTTTGTAAGGTTTATAAGGTTCATAAAGTCATAACGGCAACTTTCGTTGCCGTTAAATTCTGTCCGAAGAATACCTGTAACTTTATAAACTTTATGAACTTTATAAACCTTAGGAACCCGTGAACTCATTCCAAACTCTTCGTGAGTGACTTCACGAGTTTATATTTATTAAAAAACTCCCTCAATATTACCCTCAATACGGTATAACCCGGAATGGCAAGAATCATTCCCGGAATCCCGGCCAAGTTTCCCGCGATTAATATCACCAGAAAAATTTCCATCGGGTGAGCATGCACGCTATTCCCGTAAATCAAGGGCTGCAAAATTACATTATCAATCAATTGCGTGATAATAAACACGATACTCATATAAATCAGTAAAGGAAATACCACCGTGTAGAAATCCACGTCCACGTTCGTGGCAATTCCCACTGAAAGCCCGAAGGCCGCACCGATAAGCGGTCCGATATACGGGATTACATTTGTTATTCCGGTCATCAACCCTATCAGCACGGCATTGTTGAACGGCAACCCGATGATGGTCAGACCTATGATATTCAAACCCATGACAATCAACACCTCGAAAGTAATCCCTATAAAGTAACGAACCAGCAATTTCTGTATAGAATCAAGTGCTTTCCCCACTCCCTCGCCATAACGTGTTGGCACAACAGCCAACAACATCTTATAAAAAAGATTGCTGTCCTTCAAAAAGAAGAACGCCATAAACGTCACCGAAAAAAGGGCGATAAAAATACTGCTGATAGTCCCCGCCAAAGAGCCGAACAAATTTCTAATCTGTGTAACGTCCACCACGGATTTCAGATTCTTCACGATATACTCTTTTACATCCTGATTGGCATCTATAATCCCGAAATGCTTCAACCCCTCTTCCAAATCGGCCAAAGGGTCTTCCAGCTTGTTCACGATATTCGTGATACTGATATCGCTTAACGACTGAAATTCCTGACTAACCAACGGTATCACCGTGTAAAAGAAAAGAATACAGACAAACCATATACAAACTAAAGCAATCCCCGCCCTCAACCCGTTCGGTATGCGCTTACCTTTTATTTCAATCTTCCCCAGAAGATCGATAATGGGATGCCCGAAAAACGAGAGCACGACCGCCACCAGTATATAAGCGATAATCGAAGAAAAGTACCAACATAAAAATCCAACCGCCAACAGCGCCAATCCCCCCAAACAATATTTTCCTGCATTATTCATAATTCAATTTTACATTACCGGGTTAAAACTACCCCCACGTGTAGAAACAAAATTAGACAAATAAATTTATCCTATATACGCATAAGTATTATTTATGCAAAAAAAATCGAACTTAGAAAAAACATTTATACCTTTGGTAACGTTCTTACATAGATAAACAATAAAAACTGCCGTGTATGTTAAAAAAGGCTTGGTATCTTTACTATGACGGATTTAAGAATATGCCCCGCTGGGGACGTACTCTTTGGCTTATCATCATTATTAAACTGAGTATCATGTTTTTGGTATTTAAACTCTGGTTGATGCCAAACTACCTCAACTCCCACTATGACAGTGCCGAGGCAAAAAGTGAGCACGTTTTCAAAGAATTAACAACAAAACCTTAACATTATGCTTCTTGATCTGACAACCACCACTCTAGTGGAGTGGTCACGATGGCAATTCGCCATGACAGCAATCTACCACTACATGTTTGTTCCCCTCACGCTGGGATTAGCCTTGATGCTCGCCGTCATGGAAACCATGTGGGTAAAGACAGGTGACGACAGTTGGCTGAAAGCCACCAAGTTCTGGATGAAATTATTCGGTATTAACTTCGCTATCGGGGTCGCCACCGGACTAATCCTCGAATTCCAGTTCGGGACGAACTGGTCGAATTACTCTTGGTTCGTGGGCGATATCTTCGGGGCGCCGTTGGCCATCGAGGGTATTATCGCGTTCTTCCTCGAATCCACGTTCGTGGCAGTGATGTTCTTCGGTTGGAACAAAGTCGGCAAACGCTTCCATCTCGTATCCACGTGGATGGTATTCGTCGGCGCGAACATCTCAGCCCTATGGATTCTTGTCGCCAACGCTTGGATGCAAAACCCCGTCGGCATGGAATTCAACCCGATTACCGCCCGTAACGAAATGGACGATTTTTGGGCAATACTGTTCTCGCCCACGGCAATCAGCAAATTCACTCACACGGTAACTTCCGCATACACGCTTTCCGCCTGTTTCGTGGTAGGTGTCAGTTCATGGTTTATCCTCAAAAAAAGACACCTCGAATTTGCCCGCAAGAGTATCATGCTCGCCTCGGTGTTCGGGTTGATCAGTATCATATTAACCATTTACACGGGTGACAGCAGCGCACAAGACGTAACAAAGACTCAACCCATGAAATTCGCCGCCATGGAAGGCTTGAATGAAGGTGGCAGAGGTGCCGCATTCACCGTTATCGGACTCCCGGTAAACGATCCGTCCTTGCCGACAGATAGAATGAAGAAAATGGAATACGCCATCCATGTACCCAAAGTACTCTCGTTCCTCGGCTATCATGATTTTGACGCCTACATCCCGGGCATTCAGAATATTCTGGACGGCTACACGTCCCAATCCGGCGTAACCTATCCTTCTTTAGAACAACGCATGGCAAACGGTCGCACCGCGATTGATGCATTGAAGACTTACAAGCAAGCCATAAAAGAGAATAACCACACGATGGCCGACAGCACATTACAGATATTTAAAGCCAACTACTCCGATTTCGGGTATGGCTATCTTAATTCCCCCTACGATGCCATACCTCATATACCTTTGGTATTTTTCAGTTTCCGTATCATGGTAGGACTGGGAATGCTTTTTGTATTATTATTCGCCCTCTCCTTGTGGTACGCCAAGAAAAGAAAATTCGAGAAATTCAAGTTCATCCCCTACTTGGCATTATTCTGTGTCCCGATGGCATACGTCGCATCGCAATGCGGCTGGATAGTGGCTGAAGTAGGACGCCAACCGTGGGTGGTACAAGATTTAATGCCTACCAATGTTGCCGTGACAAAAATTGCATCGACTTGGGTTATGACCACATTCTGGATGTTCGCCGTACTCTTCACCGTCCTGCTCATCGCAGAACTGAAGATCATGTTCAACCAGATCAAGAAAGGACCCGAAACAATTGAAAATTGAAAATGCAAAATTGAAAATGTAAAATTGAAAGTAAACTCCTCCAGTGATTCCAACCGAAGACGGAGAGGAACCAAGAGAGCACCGCGAAGCCGGGAGGAAGTTTAAATCATAAATCGTAAATCATAAATCATAAATGAATATGGAATTTCTTCAACATTACTGGTGGATTTTGATATCATTACTTGGCGGATTGCTGGTTTTCTTGCTTTTCGTGCAAGGTGGACAAACCTTACTATATACCATTGCCAAGACCGAAGACGAACGGAATGTTCTTGTCAACAGCTTGGGGCGCAAATGGGAATTTACATTCACGACATTAGTCGTGTTCGGCGGGGCATTCTTTGCAAGTTTCCCCCTGTTCTATTCAACGAGCTTCGGTGGAGCTTATCTGGCGTGGATGGTCGTATTGTTCTGTTTCGTGATGCAAGCCGTTTCCTACGAGTACCGCCGAAAAGCCGGAAACTTACTCGGGGAACGTACTTATAATGTATTTCTGATTATCAATGGTGTGATTGGGACTATTTGTATCGGTGCCGTTGTCGGCTCTTTCTTCACGGGCAACCCGTTCAAATTAGGCGAGATGAACGACGTTACATGGATGAGCCCGTGGCGAGGCATAGAGGTATTATTCAATTTTACCAACATCTGCCTGGGACTGGCTATTTTCTTTCTCGCCCGGACTTTGGCATCCCTCTATTTCATGAACAACATCAAGCATGATGCCATCTACGAGAGAAGTAAAAAGCAAGTCCTGTACAACTCGGTGCCTTTCGTCATTCTATTACTGGTATTCCTCGGCATCATACTGACCGGCAAAGGATACGCCATCATGGAAGATAAAAGCATCCAATTGGTTCAATACAAGTATTTTCACAATTTACTGGAAATGCCCTTGAATACTCTCATGTTGTTGCTCGGGGTTGTCGGAGTATTATTCGGTATCATCAAATCCATCATCACTCCTCACTGGAGAAAAGGGATATGGTTTTCCGGAATCGGTATCGTGCTTGCCGTTATCGCCCTGTTCATCGTGGCAGGATTCAACAACACGGCATTCTACCCCTCATACACCGACCTGAACTCTTCGCTGACTATCTATAACGCCTCGTCCTCCTACTACACGTTAAAGACCATGGCATACGTTTCTTTGGTTTCTCCCATCGTGATCGCGTACATCTTCTACGCATGGAGAGCCCTTAACAAGAAACAAATAGATATTCAAGACGTGCAGGATGACCACCACGCGTACTAAAAGACTCAATAAAGGAGGTGTGTTTCGACACACCTCCGGTCCATAAAGTTCATAAAGTCGAGCCTTCGGCTCTTAAGGTCCATAAAGTCCATGATTTAATAGCGCGATAATATTCAGCGTAATGATGTATAAACCACCGCACTTTTGACCTTACGACCTTATTGACTTTCAGACTTTATAGACTAGAGGGCGTGTTTTGACACGCCCTCTTCCCCCCACACCTTAAACAGGTTTTCAATAACAACAAGGATTTTTATCGCCTATATTTATAAATGCAATTTATAAATTTCAAGACATTATATATATTTGCATTGTAAATAGATTGATAACAAAGTCCTCAAAAGATTCATGCACGGAAATACAGACCTTGATTATACTATATTAAAAGCTATCGTAGAAGGAGATTCAAACTCTTTCGAGATACTATTTCGCAAGTATTATCAAGAATTGTGCAATTATAGCATGGGCATTTTGGGAGATGCCGAAAAAGCGGAAGATGTTGTACAGGATGCTTTTGTCTACCTGTGGGAAAATCGGCAAAGAATCAATATCACAACATCATTAAAATCTTACTTGTACCAATCCGTGCGAAACGGGGCTTTAAAAATCATACGAACACAAGTCCTAGAACAACGCCATATGCCTCGCTTGACCGAGTTTATAGAATACTTGGAAAAATCCGAATTTTCTGAAGATGAACTTGCCAAATTGCAAAAAATTGAACAAGCCATAGACGAATTACCTTCACAATGCAAAAGCGTTTTTTTAATGAGTTTCATGGATAAAAAAAGCTACAAGCAAATTGCAGAGGAATTGGAAATTTCATTGAACACGGTAAAAACACACGTCAGTAAAGCTTATCGTATCATTCGAGAAAAAACACAAAACTTCAAAAATCTCTCCTTGTTTATTTGGCTCTATTTTAGAAAGAACTGTAAAACAAGGCAATAATACACCGCGAAGGAAGTAAAACCTGTTTCTTTCAAATTCTTTCAAAAACGCTTTATAGACGCTCGGGAACGCTTGTAAAACGTCTTAACAACGAGAGTAGAACGTCTTTACTCTCTCTTTTATCACTTACTCATTATCTTATTTATTAAAAATTAAGCATTTACCTATTCTTCCCTAGCACATTAATTCCACCATCGAATATATTTTTTCATTCCAGTTTATTTTTTTTCATTTTTTCAATCACCCTTTTCGGGTAGTTGTGGACCTCGATGACATAAAAGTAAAGCCATGAAAAACGAATTAGATTATCTGATACAAAGAGTGTGCAACTCGAAGAAAAAAAAGATATATGACGAGGATGCCGGCTGGAAGAAAGTACAAGCGAGAAGTTTTCACAAGAAAAGACATTCTATCTTCCTCTTGTGGTCGGGATACGCGGCATGTGCCTCAATTATCCTAAGTGGTATTCTACTCGTAAGCAACCTATTAGACCACCAAACCACCACATCTCTCGTGCAGAATGAATCACAACTGACTTCCCAAAAAACTAAAGTGGAATTAACCTTAGCCAACGGGAAAAGTGTTGATTTAGATGACGTAAATGATTTGCACGAAGAAGAATTAGGAATATCCATCACTCGGGATAGCGTCAATAACCAATTAACTTACCGAAGCAACGAAGTTTCAAGACCAGACTCTTTTGAAATTCGCTATAATCGTTTAGCCGTACCTAAAGGAGCTGATTTCTCGTTTGAATTGCCGGACGGTACTTTGGTCGCTGTCAATTCCGAATCCGTTTTACAATTCCCGGTACAATTTGCCGCGGACGACCGAACCGTGTACTTGGATGGAGAAGCTTATTTCGAGGTTACAAAAAACGAAAAAGCTCCATTTAAAGTCATCACCGGAAATCGACAAATCACCGTACTGGGAACGAAATTCAATATCAGTTCATATTCCGACGACCCGAATTGGAGCACCACATTGGTCGAGGGGAAAGTATCCGTATCGGATAACGGTAAATTGCATGTGTTACACCCGTCAGAACAATACATCGCGAACAATTCAACAGGTATAACCGAAATAAAACGAGTAGACGTGAAATTACACACCTCTTGGTTACACGGAAAACTTCATTTCAAAGACTGCCGCATGGAAGATATTACCCGGAAATTGGAACGATGGTACGATTTCACTTTCATATATCAAGATGAAGATTGCAAAGATTTGAAATTCAGAGGCGTCATTGACAAAGACCGTTCTCTAAAAGAAACCCTATTTCTTCTGGAAGAAACCAAAGTCATTCGCTTTGAAATAAAAGATAATGTTATCACCATCCGTAAACGGTAACCTAGTCATAAATAACCGACAAGAAAGAGTGCAATATATATATTTATTCATTTAAACAGTAATAGATTAATGAAAAAAAAGTATCTCAAAACAGCTATGGCTATAGTGGTAGTACTTCTATGCATACTCCCGCTACAAGCGAGTACGCTCTCTCCTAGCGACAAGCTAAATTTCAAAAGCCAACAAATGACTGTTGAACAAGTTTTCGATGAAATTTCAACACAATTAAAATGTGACGTATTCTATAACGAAAACCAGTTCGACGCACAGAAAATGGTACATCTGCCGCGTTTGCAAATGACGCTGGACGAAACATTGCAATTCATTTTAGCAGACAAATATTCCTACACGCTGGAAAAAAACTCAATAGTGATTGCCGCCCGTCCTTCCGTTACAAGTAAGAAAATAACCGGAACGGTAAAGGATGAAAAGGGAGAACCATTACCGGGGGTGACTATTTTAGTAAAAGGAACAACAACCGGAGCCGCCACAGACGCGAATGGGAATTATTCGCTAGTAGTTCCGAAATTAGGCGTGCAACTCATTTTCTCGTTTATCGGGATGGAAACCCAAGAAATCACAGCCACCAAAGAGGTAACGAATGTCGTGATGAAAATGGATGTAAACGAGATGGATGAGGTTGTCATCACCGGTTACCAAGTAATCGACAAGAAAAAACTGACCAGCGCTATCTCGAGCGTGAAAGCCAAGGACGTGATGATTGCCGGAGCCATGTCTATCGACCAAATGCTCCAAGGACGTGTGCCGGACATGATGATGATGACCAACTCCGGGGAAGTAGGTGTCGTTCCGAAGATTCGTATCAGGGGAACCTCCACGCTCGTGGGTAACCGCGAACCGCTATGGGTAGTGGATGGAATCATCGTGCAAGACCCGGTGCCCATTGCCCCGGAAGAGTTGAACGACCCGGATTATATCAACCGCATCGGTAACGCTATCGCCGGACTGAATCCCCGGGATATCGACCGTATCGACATATTGAAAGATGCTTCCGCCACGGCTATCTACGGGGTGAAAGCAGCAAACGGGGTCATCGTGATTACCACGAAAAAAGGTCAAGTAGGACGTCCCGTAGTGAACTACGATTTCTCCGCCACCTACCGTCGTCGTCCCCGGTACACTGACCGCAATATTCATTTGATGAACTCCAAACAACGGGTGGAATTCTCTAAAGACTTGGTAGAAAAACACCATGTATATTCCACGGACGTCAATTTAATCGGATACGAGGGACTCGTGAACAATTTATACAACGGCACCATCACTCACGACCAATTCACGAACGAGGTTGCCAAACTGGAAAACATGAATACCGACTGGTTTGATTTATTAACAGAGGATGCATTTTCCCACCAGCACACGGTCAGCATCTCCGGCGGAAGCGAGGAAATCCGTTATTACTCGTCCATCGGGTACGCCATCGACAACGATGTCATAAAAGGAAATAACAACGAACGCTACACCGCCGCCTTGAACGTGGATGCCACCATATCACCCAAAGTGACAGCCAGCCTTAACTTAAACGCGAATGTCGGGAAAAGGGAATATAGCGAGGAGAGTGTTAATCCCATCGACTACGCTTACACCACGAGCCGTGCTATCCCAGCCTTAGACAATCAAGGAAGGTATATCTATTACAAACGTCAATATGCTTATCAACAATTATATAACTACAATATCCTGAACGAACTGGATAATAGCTATTCCCGACAGGATAACTCGGCCATCACGTTGACGGCAAACTTACGCTACAAAGCAACCAACTGGTTGTCATTCCAAGCCATATTCTCTTACTCTACTTCCAACACGGAACAGGAGAGTTACTTGGGAGAACAAACTTGGTACGCAGCTTCCTTGCGCAAATCGGAATACGGAGAAATTTCCAGTAAAGACCCAAATATCATGAACGAAATGCCTTACGGGGGAGAATTAAAAAAAGCATACACGCGCAATAACTCTTACACGGGACGTTTGCAAGCAGACATTAGTAAATATTTCGGGACTGACGACCAACACAATATCACCGCCAACTTAGGATACGAGGTCAGTTCCTCCAAATATGCAGGATTCGATCGCACGGACAGGGGTTATTACAATGATAGAGGAAAACAATTTACAGCCATAAATTTAGACGACTTCACGCATTACAAGTCATGGCTGCAAAACAACTTGCCAAGCGTGTCAGACAATCTAACAAACATGATTTCCGGATATCTCTCCGTATCATACAGCTACAAGAATTATTTCACGTTAAATGCCAACACGCGTATTGATGGCTCCAATCAATTCGGAAGCAGAAGCAATGAAAAATTACTTCCCGTGTGGTCAGTTTCCGGTTCTTACAATATTTCAGAACACACCAATATGGACAACCCGTGGGTGAACAACTTGGCCTTACGACTTTCTTACGGTTACCAAGGAAACATGCTGAGCGGTCAATCCCCGGAAATGATTCTAAAGAAACTGCCCTTCAACACGCATTACAATGAATTAGAATCGAACGTATCAATTTATCCAAACCCGGACTTACGTTGGGAACGCACAAGTTCTTTCAATGTCGGTTTAGACTTTGCTTTATTCAAAAATGCCGTCCAAATGAATGCTTCCTATTATTACAAGCACACGAAAGATGCCTTTTTGACCAAAAAGATTTCAAGCGTGAACGGACGCGGCGAATACGTGATTAATTCCGGTACCATTGACAACCAAGGATTCAGCATTGATGCCACGGTAAGCCCTATTTCCAACGACAATTTCCGATGGACTCTCTCGGCTTCCTACTCTAAAGTGTATAATGAAATGAACACCCTGCCGGGAGATAATGAATACGAACTAAACGACTTCCTAACCGGTAATGCCTTGACGAAAGGTCACGCGGTAGGAACTTTCTGGTCATACAAATTCATCGGTTTGAACCCGCGTAACGGGGGACCCGTTTTCGACGATATGCAAGACCGTAAACAAGAACTCGTGGGCTTAAATAAATACGACACGTACACGATGGTATTGACGCCTTCCGGACAACGGGACCCGCAAGTACAAGGTAGTCTAACAAATACATTGCGCTACAAGAGTTTCCGCCTGAGCTTTATCCTCAATTACAGTTTAGGCTCCAAGATCAGGTTATTCGGTTTATATCCCGAAGGTTTGAATTTCGACCCGGAAAGAAATGTGAATTATGAAATGGTTGACCGTTGGCGTACCCCGGGTGATGAAAAACACACGAATATCCCGAATATCATTAACGGTTCTGACGCGGAAAGTCGAGCATACGCGCAACATTGGTCATTAGGCCTACAAGATCAAAACATTCAGATCATTGCTGAAAATGCATGGACCATGTATGACAATTCGGATCATCGGGTAGTGAGCGGCAACTATTTAAAATGCTCGAACATGAGTTTCACCTATGATTTCCCGATAGAAAAATTAGAGAAGTGGGGAATATCCATGCTCTCCGCCTCGTTATCCACAACCAATTTGTTTGACATCAAATCAAAGAAATTGAAAGGACAAACTCCTATCCAGAGCGGATTCTCTGAAACACAATTGTCAGAACGTCCGACTTGGTCATTAAGTCTTAGTGTTTCATTTTAAAAAAAGTAGATTATGAAATATATTTATTTAACAGGTTTGCTTTGGTTACTATTCACTTCCTGTTCGGATTTTTTGAAAGAGTATTCATTAGACCAAGCTTACGTGCGAGGTTACTCGGATTTGGACGAGTTATTGATCGGGGAAACTTACATGGCAACCGAATATTATGACATGAATTTAGACAAAGTTTATTACCCGTACATCCATATGATGGCAGATGAAACCCAAGAAAATACCGAAAGCGTTAATTGGCAAACCAGTTATTCCTTGTTCCAAAAACAATTTTTCGGATACATTACTTGGCAATACCGGATCGGGTTAAACCCGGATAAATTGACGACAAAAGCAGAAGATACTGACTGGAACAAATTATATAAACATATCAACACTGCCAACATGATACTTTCCGAGATTGATAAACAATCCGCGGAAACAGACGAGGACAAACAAGCCGTGGCCCGTATTCGCGGGGAAGCCTATTTCTTACGGGCAGCTTACTATTTCACCCTCGTGAACTTGTACGGACAACCGTATCAGCCTGCCAATGCGGCTACCGCTTTAGGGGTTCCCGTGAAAACCAGTCCCGTGATTGAAGATAAAATGTTCCCCCGTGAATCATTGGAAACCGTGTACTCCTTGATCATTCAAGATTTGGAACAAGCGGCAACAAACTTGGAAGGCATTGCCCGTAAATCTATCTATCGGGCTAACTTGACAGCCGTACGCCTGTTACAAAGCCGGGTTTATCTTTATATGCAAAATTGGGCGGAAGCCGCCAAATACGCTCAATTATGTCTGGATTTACAATCGGATTTAATTGATTTGAACACATTTGACGGTTCAAAAGCTTTTGCCGAGGCAAGCTCCCCCGAAACCATCTTTTCCATGGGAGGAAATGGTATACAGGCAATAATTACGACCGCACAAAAAGGACTTAGCACCTCTGAAGATTTGAAAGCATGCTATAAAGAAGGTGACTTGCGTAAAGAACATTTTGTTTGCAACAATGAAGAAAATTGGAGGGACTTATATTGGTATTGTAACAAATACGTGAAAAAGGAAAACCAATACACGGCCAATGTATCGGATAATTTCTTGTTCCGAACCGCTGAAGCTTGGTTGAATTTAGCAGAAGCATACGCGTGCATGGGAGGGAACAACGAAACTGCAGCCCGCGAGGCTTTAGACCACTTGCGTGAACACCGCCTTGAAATGAATTCATTCGACGCAACAACTTTGTCCGGCGAAGACTTGATAGAAGAAATTCGTACAGAAAGACGGCGGGAATTATGCTTCGAGGGACATCGTTGGTTTGACCTTCGCCGATATACCGTGAGCGAGAAAAAACCTTTCACCGGAGCCATTCGTAACACCTACACGGAATGGGGTGACTGGAAGACTCAATCAACGATGTACACGTATGAACTCAAAGCCGGCGACCCGTCGTGGACACTACAAATTCCTTATGAGGTAATTCAGTTCGAAGAATTGACTCCTAACCCAAGAAACGAAAGAACCCATATATCCATAAACCAATTTTATCTATAATCATGAAAAAGTTACAAACATATATCCTTTACGGAATTATCTTGTTAAGCTGTTTTTCGTGCGAAGAAGAAGATAGCCTGCAACCTAACGCCCCGCTCCCGAACTTATTCGCCCCGGCAGAAGGAGCCACAGACCCCACGTCGGAATTACGTCGAAAATTTCACGAGGAAACAGGATGTTATCTATTATTCACGGACACGCTGAAACATGAATATGTCGGCACTGACGTGTATGGTAATCCATTATATAACACAGAATTAATAGACTTATCATATGGTGTAAACAGTTCTGCAGAATGGGTATTCTCATTCACGAATCTATCGGGTTACGAAAAACAAAAAGAGGCTGTTGAATTAGTCAAAAAATATATTTTACCAGCCTTGAACAAGAACTATTATCCCTATTCCTTCTTGTTGATAGATAACCTCACCTCCTACACGTATTGGATTGAAGAAGGAGATACCGATGGCTACTGGGATTCAGGCTCAGAACAAGACTTCTATTTCGGCCCCCGAGCTTTAGCAATCTCTATATCGCTGTTACAGGAAGAACCGGAAGAATTTGCTAAAAAAATAGTCAAATCAACCCTAAACCAATATTTGACAGGAGATAAATTACAAGAATTTTATGCTCCCGGAAAAAACTATTACGGCAAAGATTTCTATGATTACCAGTATGACTTCTGGAGTGAGGAGGACTTTATTATGGCAACAGGAATTTTATCCTTTTATTATGACGGGTACGAATATTTTGAAGTGTATAGTATGGATTCTGATTTAGATATATATCTAACGGCTATTCTCGAGGGCTCCGAAGAAGACTTTAAAGCCGAGTATGGCGACTACCCCTTGGTAATTAAAAAGTATGATATGCTCAAACAACTTTTGATTGAAGGCGGTTTCAATTTTTAAATTAAACATTTATACAAAGACATATATGAAAAGACGATTTATAGCCATTGTCATCGGTTTATTGACCTTAAGCTGGGCTTGCTCGGACGATGACGATAATCAAATACCGGTAATCGAACCGGAAGCACAGGGAGTGTTCAAAGGCGTAGTCGAGTATGAAGACGAGGAATTAGAAATTGAATTCCCGTGGGTACGCTACGGCAATTTGGAGTGGATGACAACCAACTTGAATATCGACATCAGTGTAGACCGATGGTCGACGTCAAACGGATGCGAAATAAGCCATGACCCCGACAGAAATCCCATTGATATGGAAATCGAGAAAAAACAAAATTACGAAACATTCGGGTGCCTTTATACCTACGAAAAAGCATCCATCCTCTGTCCGGAAGGCTGGCGCATCCCGACGGATGAAGACTGGCAATCATTGGAAAAAGCAATGGGAATGTCAAATAGCGATTTAAACGCAACCGATTGGAGAGGAAATCCAGTCGGTACACTATTACAAGAAGAAGAAGGCTTCATGATAAACCTGCGTACCGGAGGCATGGGAGATAATGACGGTTTTTATTTCACTTATGTATATGGCTTTTACTGGACGGCAACCCCGGAAGCAGAAGAGAGCAATCTCCATTATTGCCGCCAGATAAGTTACAATTCCGGTAAAATAGCACGGCTCACTATCGATAAAGGTAAAATGCTTTCCGTACGCTTTGTACGGGATGCTAAATAACAAACAAATAAATGAATACTAGAATGATGAAAATTTGGTTATTACTTGTCGGGCTACTATTCGCAGCCCTATGCTCCGCCCAAGAACAAGAAAGTGTTGATGCTTTGCGTCCCCCAACTCTTTTGGGAAAAATGGCTCCGGAGTACCCTGTACAAAAATGGATCAACCGGGAGAGCAAAAAGAGTGACAAAAAATTAACATTACTATATTTTTGGTCTACCTCTAACCCGACAGCCGCTTACATTGACATTCCTCGTTTCAACAAATTCGCGAAAGAATTTGGAGATAAATTGAATATTATCGGTTTATCGGATGATGCACCCGAATTCATTTCAGACATCGAACCGGCATTAGAATTTCCTTACGCTTACGCCCCGGAAGCCGTGAAGAACTTCAAAATCAAAATCCCCGGTTACTGTTACATTCTCGATCCCCGGGGAAAAGTGATTTATGAAGGCTTCCCCCTGCTGAAAGGAGAAACCATCACGGAGAAATTCTTGAAAAAATTAATCAAAAAACACTATAAGAAAAAATGAAGAAAGTACTTATCGCCAGCTTATTGCTGTGTTTATTCAGATTCGGGATTCAAGCACAAGAGAAGCAACAACCTTCCTTTATAGGTAAACATTTTCCGGATTTAACCGTGAAAGAATGGATTAGCAAGCAACCGAAATTAAAAGGGAAATTCATCCTCGTTGATTTCTGGTGTATCATGGCTTATCCTGTAACACACCGCACGGTTCCCTATCAAAATCATCTGGCTAAAAAATACAAAAAACAACTTCAAGTGATCGGGTTAACCTGTGAAGAAGCAAACCTCGTCAAATTAATGGTCGATCCGTACATCCAATACTATAGCGGTATTGTCGATTTGGCCACAATTGACAATATATTTAAACTCGAAGGCTGGCCCACGAGCTACTTGATTGACCCGGAAGGAACTGTTGTATGGGAAGGCTATGTGCTCAAAGAAGGTCAAGGGGAAAAGAATGTATTCAACTTGACAGAGGAGAAGCTGGAACAATTCTTCAAAGACTACCAACAGAAGAAAAAGTCACGAAAATCCAAGAAATCATAATTCATTATTTATAAAGATTTAAACATGAAAAAATTATTACTATTTTTATCCACTCTTTTCACCATCACCTCCTCTTTTTCCCAAGAGAAAGAGGAATTTGACTGGGACAAACCTATGTTAGGGAAAAAAGCTCCCGCATTACAAGTCAAAGAATGGTTAACCGAAAAGCCCGATACAACGGGCAAATTCATCATTCTTGACTTTTGGTCCACTGGTTGCGGTCCCTGCGTGAAGTTTACCCCCCACATGAATGAATTCGCCAAAATATTCAAAAAAGAGGCTGTTTTCATTGCCATCGCCTTACAGTCTAAAGCTAGCTTGGAAAAAGGAGTCAAACAAATTGAAAAAATAAAAAAAGAAAGGAATGAAAAATACACGCCTATAGAATTTCATCAAGCCACTGACCCCAAGTGCGAACTCTTCGGTCGGTATGGAGGTGAAAGCATACCCATGGTAATCATCATAGACCCGGAAGGAATTGTACGCTGGCAAGGCAATCCTCACGGGGAACGTGGTGAAGGAGCACTGACAGAAAAAGTGATTAAAGAAATCATCGCTAAATACAAGAAAAAATAAATGGAACTCACGGTTGAAAATTTCGAGGAAGCACGGCAAATATGCATACAAGCTGTTCTGGAAGCAATGAAAACTCTGGCATACGAAGCCTATATCGGGGGAGAAGGAAGTGAAGACGGAATATACGTTGCCGGCGTGGACGAGCACGACAGAATCCTTTATATCACTCATTTTGATTGGGAAGAAGTTTCCGAAATATTACCCGCAATCGAAGCCGGGGAAGTAAGGGAATGGCTCATCGAAATAAATAAAGAATGTTATTCCGATGGAATAATCAAGTAAAAAAGAGGGTGTTTTGACACACCCTCTCGTTCATAAGGTCTGAAAGTCCATAATGTCGTAAGGTCAAACGCTCGGGTGGTTTATACATCATTACGCTAAATATTATCGCATCATTAAATCATGGACTTTATGGACCTTAGGAGCCGAAGGCTCGACTTTATGGACTAGAGGTGTGTTTGACACACCTCCCCTTTATCTTACATATAAGACGAATTATCCCAACAATGCGTGCAAAGCTCCTCCTTCGGCAACCCGATAGCCTTCACGATATCCTCCAAACGTTGGAATTTCAGCGAATCCAATTGCAAATGCTGAGCCATCACCTCCAGCATCTTCTTGTACTTCTCCGAATCGGGGTCCGTATACGGTTTTAAAATCTCTTCCGTCAAATCGGACGTACCCTCTAAATCCCGAATCACCCGACGGGTAAACAAATCAAAATTCGAACGGGAAGAAGAGAAATTCAAAAACACGCAAGGGTACACCAACGGCGGGCAAGCAATACGCATATGCACTTCCTTCACCCCGCATTCCCGCAATTTCACCACGTTATCCTTCAACTGCGTACCCCGGACAATCGAATCATCTAAGAATAAAATCTTCGCATCGCGAGTGAACGCCTCGTTCGGCAACAGTTTCATTTTCGCCACCAAATCACGCATCGCTTGATTTTGCGGCATGAAACTACGCGGCCACGTGGGCGTGTACTTCACGAAAGGTCGTTTATACGGAATATGACGGGCATTGGAATAACCGATAGCGTGTCCCACGCCCGAATCCGGAATCCCGGCAGCGTAATCCACCTCCACATCGTCATTCGCGGCAATAGCCGCACCGCAACGATAACGGGCATCCTCCACGTTTATCCCCTCGTAATAAGAGGACGGATAACCGTAATACACCCACAAAAAGGAACAAATCTGTTTCTTGCACCCCGGCTCGGTAATCCGCGTAATCCCGTCGCGAGTGATATGCAAAGCCTCCCGCGGTCCCAAATCACGCACGATAGAATACCCGAGATTCGTGAACGATGAACTTTCGCTTGCCACCACGTACCCGAATTCATTTTTCCCCAACACGATGGGCGTCCTGCCATATTTATCGCGAGCGGCATAAATCCCGGTTTCCGTCAAGACCAAAAAAGAACACGACCCCTTGACCGTATTGTACACGTTCTCGATACCTTCTCTAAAAGTATTACCGGAATTAATCAACATAGCGACCGCCTCTGTCGGGTTCACCGTGGAACTGGACAACTCGGCAAAATGCTTCCGCTCTTCCAAAAAACGAGCCACTATCTCGTCCAAATTATCCAAACGCCCCACGACCACAACCGCGAAACGTCCCAAATGCGAGGTCACCGTGATTGGCTGCGACTCCATATCGCTGATAATCCCGATACCCAAAGTAGAACCCGAAAACCTGTCCAACTCCGGCTCGAACTTATTCCGGAAATAAGCACTCTCCAAACTATGGATAGAACGATTAAAATCCACCCCGTTATAAAAAGCCATACCGGCACGCTTCGTTCCCAAGTGAGAATGGTAATCCGTACCATAAAACACATCTGCCACACAATCCTTACGAGATACACAGCCAAAAAATCCGCTCATATATTATCTTTTTAATTATTCTCGACCATCTCCTTTGCCGCACTCAAAGCCATATCGAACTTCGGGTAAATATTCCCGACCCCGACAAGTTCGCCGATTCCGCCTTTCAACAAATCCTTCTTCACCGGTTCACTTACTCCCGACAACACGATTCTCGTGTTCTCCTTTGTCAACTGGAGAATAGTTTCTCTTAGATTTTTCAACCCGGTAGAATCCACGAATGGCACGTGCCGCATACGGATAATCAACACACTATAATTCACGCCCAAGTTACGAATTGTTTCGCAATAAGTCTTAGCCGAACCGAAGAAAAACGGCCCGCTAATCTCGTATATACCCAAACCTTTCGGTAAATCCTTGTAATTCTCGGAAATATCCTGATCCAGATTGGTTGCCCCGGTAATCTCTTTCGGTGCATTATCCGCCATACGCTTCATGAACAAAAGTGCCGCCAGCACAACCCCTATCTCGATAGCCACAGTCAAATCGACCAACACGGTCAAGAAGAACGTCACCAGCAAAATCACCACGTCGAACACCGAAGCCCGCAATATGGAACGGAACGACCGCCATTCACTCATGTTATAAGAAACCACGATCAAAATACCCGCCAAACAGGACATGGGAATCAAAGAAGCCCATTTCCCGAAAAACAACATAATCAACAACAAAACCACGGCATGCGTCATTCCCGCCACCGGGGTACGTCCCCCGTTCTTCACGTTAGTTGCCGTACGGGCAATAGCTCCCGTGGCAGGGATACCCCCGAACAAAGGAGAGGCTATATTGGCAATACCTTGCGCTATCAACTCCGTGTTGGAACGATGACGACCACTAATCATACCATCAGCCACCACGGCGGACAGCAACGACTCAATCGAGCCCAGTATGGCAATCGTCAGTGCCGGTTGCAGGTAATAAGACAAATTCCCCCAATCTATCGTCGGAAAAGTCGGAGCGAAATTACACTTAATCTCCCCGAACAACGACCCGATAGTCGTCACGGAATTCTCCGGCAAAAACATAGCAAGAGGAGTAATAACCAATATCGCCACGAAAGAACCCGGTACCCGTGATGTAATCTTCGGCATATACACGGTAATCAATATTGTCACGACCGTGATTCCCACGGCATACCAATTCACCGTGTTGATATTACTGAAATAAGCTCCCCATTTCCCGATAAAACTACTCGGTACCTCCGCGAGCGTCAACCCCAAGGCATTGGATATCTGCGTCGAGAAAATCACCAACGCGATTCCTGAAGTAAAACCGACAATCAAGGGATGCGGGATAAATTTCAGCAACGTACCCAACCGTAATAACCCGAATCCAATCATAATCACCCCCGCCAATATCGTGGCGATAATCATACCGTCAATCCCGTACTGTTGGATAATCCCGTAAATAATAACAATAAAAGCTCCCGTGGGACCACCGATTTGTACCCGGCTTCCCCCCAGCAACGAAATCAAAAAACCGGCAACGATAGCCGTTATAATACCTTTCTCCGGAGATACCCCGGAAGCCACGGCAAACGCAATTGCCAACGGAATCGCCACGATTCCCACTACTACTCCCGCGAGAATATCCTTAGAAAGATTCTTCTTCACGGAACCATCTTTAATTAAACCGAACAGCTTCGGACTGAACACCTTTTCCATAATGCTACCTTGTTAAAAACAAGCCGCAAAGGTAATAATATAAATGGTAAAATGAAAAAACGTGAAAATGAAAAACATCCCCGCAGGTTCCGCACAGTCAAACAACCTGTAACCTGCCAACTTGCAACCGGCAACTTGCCGAAGACAAACGCTTACACGTTAAAAACTTCCTTCACGTACTTCATCAATTCTCCTTTCGACAGAGCCCCCCGTCCCAATTGCGGCTGCCCCAGCATGGGCACGAACAGCAAGGTAGGAATACTATGTACCCGAAACGCCCGTGCCAGTTCCCGTTCCACTTCACTATCCACCTTATAAATATCAATCTTCCCCTCGTACTCCCGCTTCAACTCCTCCAGAATCGGGGCAATGGTCTTACACGTACCGCTCCAGTTCGCGTAAAAATCTATCAATGCAGGACGCTCCCCCTCAAACTTATATCTCCCGCTATCTTGGTAGTCAAACACTTTCTGTTTAAAGCTATCTTTGGTCAAATGCTCGATCATATAATCAGTTTATAAAGTTCATAAAGTCCATAAAGTTTATAAAGTTCTTTCCGGAAAACATTTGTTTGGTAGCTCATCCACTTTATGAACCTTACAAACCTTATGAACCTTATAAACTCCATATTCTTACGACATTATTTTCCTTTTTGTTTTCTTTATCGTATCTTTGGTGAGGCAGTTTAAATATTAATACAATAAACATGAAAATCTTAGGAAATATTATCTGGGTAGTCTTCGGCGGACTATTCATCGCCATTGAATACTTCGTTTCCAGCGTGGGACTATTCATCACTATTATAGGTATCCCTTTCGGGTTGCAAACCTTGAAACTCGGCGTGTTGGCACTATGGCCGTTCGGCAGCAAGGTTGTCGATATTCCACAAAGCAGCGGTTGTCTATCCTTTTTGATGAATGTCATCTGGTTCTTTATCGGCGGGATATGGATATTCCTGTCGCATATACTCTTCGGGGTAATCTTCTGCATCACCATCATCGGCATCCCCTTCGGTATGCAGCATTTTAAACTCGCAGGACTAGCCCTGACACCTTTCGGTCACGACGTGGAATAAGAAAAGCGGACCACATCCCTAAGGTCCGCTCATCTAAAAATGTCGCCAAGCGACAGAAATAAGTCTTAATTTAGAATTTAAAATTCAGAATTTAGAATGATAAACTCCGGCCCGTGCGGCTGAAATCAAAAATTTAAAATCTAAAATCTAAAATTATTAGATTCCTTTCAGTGCATTCAGTGTTTTTTCTGTTTCCGGATTCGAGGGGCGAGTCATTTTCGCATTCACTATCTTTCCCTTCTTATCCAAAAGTATAAAGCGAGGAATACCCGTAATAAGATAAGCCTTCATAAACTCCTGATCTCCACCATTATGCAATTGAACCCCGCCCAATTCTTTCTCTTTTACCATTTTTTCCCATGCAGCTTTATCCTTATCGCAAGAAATACTCACGAAAACAATTTTCTTGCCGTGCATCTTTTTCTCCAACTCCTTCAAATGAGGTAACTCTGCCTTACAAGGACCACACCACGTTGCCCACACGTCGATATAGACATATTTCCCTTTCAAATCATTCAAGGAAACTTCCTTGCCGTTAATATCCGTGTACTTGAAAACGGGTGACAGATCTCCGGCTTTCAACTCTCCTTTTTTCTCTTGGGCATTCACTCCCGCGAACACCAACAAAAGCAACATACAGGACAAATAATGTTTTAATCTCATTGTTTTCTTCATTTATGTTATCGTTTCACAAATCTAAAGAATAAAAACCGATAACACATCCTTGGAAAAAGGATTTAAGATAGATTTAATACACCCTATTTCTTATCCACGACCACCTTGCAAGTGTCGTCCAAACGCAAAACACCGCTAAACGTACTGCCATCCTCGTTTTTAAAACCGGTCAACACACCCGTTTTAGACTTTAACACCAACACCTCGACTTGCTTCGGTGTTAATTTTTTCCCAAAAAATTCCATGGGAATAAGAAAATCACATGACTTCCGGTACAAACTACACCCCCAAGCAGTCCGTCCCTTGATTACGTCGCCGTTCCCGCATTTCGGGCATTTCAGCACGACAGGCTCCGCGGGCTCCTTTTTCTTCCGGGGAGTTTTCTCCTTTTTCGGTTCATCCTTTTTCACTTCCTCGACCACCTCCACCGTGATTGCCTTCCGGGGCGAACATTTGACAACATGCACCAGCTCATTCACCATCACCTTCAACTCCTCCATAAAATCAGCAATCTGATAAGTCCCGTCCTCTATCATCCGCAACTTCTTCTCCCACTGTCCCGTCAATTCCGCCGACTTCAACAAATCATTCTGTATCGTGTCAATCAACTCCACTCCCGTTGACGTCGCCACCAGTCGCTTCTTATCCTTGCGAATATATCCCCGCTTTAACAACGTTTCGATAATACCCGCCCGCGTAGATGGTCGCCCAATCCCGTTCTCTTTCATCAAGTCCCGCAATTCCTCGTCCTCCACCTGTTTCCCGGCAGTTTCCATGGCACGCAACAAATCTGCCTCCGTGTAATACTTCGGCGGCTGCGTTTCTTTCTCCTGCAACTCCGGCGTATGTGGTCCTTTCTCCCCCACCTCGTACACGGGCAACACGTTCTCGTCACTCTGTTTGTTGGATGCCGCCGGAAACACCACCCGCCATGCAGGATTAATAATCTGTTTCCCGGTCGCCTTAAATTCATGTTCACCCACTTGCGCCATCACCGTTGTATTGGCAATCTCACAATCCGGGTAGAACACCGCGATAAAACGTCGGGCTACCAAATCATACACCCGCTTCTCGTCGGGCGTCATGTCATAACTGAACACCCCGGTAGGAATGATAGCGTGGTGGTCCGTGATTTTCTTATCGTTGAATACCTTCGCCGATTTTCGCAGCTTTCCCCCGTTCAATACAGGATCGACCAATGTTGCGTAAGGTTTTAACCCTTTCAGTATTCCCGAGGCCTTCGGGTATATATCATTCGGTAAAAAATTCGTGTCCACGCGGGGATAAGTCGTCAATTTTTTCTCGTAAAGCGACTGTATCACCTTCAACGTCGTGTCTGCCGAGAAAGCAAACTTCCGGTTACACTCCACCTGCAACAATGTCAAGTCGAACAATTTCGGGGGATGCTCCATTGCCTTTTTGCGTTCCGAGCTCTTGATTTCCAACTCCAAAGGCGTAATCTCCCGCATGAAGCCTTCCGCCTCCTCTTTCACCGTGAAACGTCCTTTCGTGTAAGAAAACCAACCTCCCCGGTAATCCGTCCGCACCTCCCAGTAAGTTTCGGGTTTGAACTGCTCTATCGCCTTTTGCCTATCCACGATCAACGCCAACGTGGGCGTCTGTACCCGCCCGATTGACAACACGTTTTTCCCGTTACCGTAACGCAACGTGTAGGCCCGCGTGGCATTCATTCCCAACAACCAATCGCCGATAGCCCTTGCCGAACCCGCCGCATACAACGTGTCAAAATCCTTCGCGTCCATCAACTTATCAAACCCCTCCTTGATTGCCTCTTCCGTCAACGACGAAATCCACAACCGTTTCACCGGAGCCTTGCACTTCGCCTTTGTCATCACCCACCGCTGTATCAACTCTCCCTCCTGTCCGGCATCACCGCAATTTATCACCATCTCCGCCCGATTGAACAACTCCTCGATAACAGCAAACTGCCGTTTAATCCCCTCGTCATCAATCAACTTGATTCGAAACGAGGACGGAATCATCGGCAGTACCGACAAATTCCAGAACTTCCACTTTTCCGTGTACTCGTGCGGTTCCTGTAACGAACAAAGATGCCCGAATGTCCACGTCACGCAATAGTCATTCCCCTCGAAATAACCATTCCGACGCACTTTGGCTCCCAACACCTCCGCAATCTCTTTCGCCACACTCGGCTTTTCCGCTATACAAACACGCATCGAATAATTTTAGATTTTAAATTTTAGATTTCACCCCACATTCCAACACTACTCCCCTTGCCGCCCGAAGCAATCCCTTCATTTTCAATTTTCAACTTTCAATTTTCAATTGTTTAGAAGCTCAACTGGATTCTCCCTTGAATCATACTAAACGTCTGTTTCCCTCCCTCTTGAGCATGTTTATCCAAACTCACCAGACTATAACTCATCTTTGCCGAAACGTATTTATTAAAATAATAAATACCACCGACAGACAAGTCATTTTGCTTGCCCCCCATGATTCCGGCATCTTTATCGTTCATATTCGTGATATTATAACGACACAAAAGCTCCAAGCACTTTTCTCCCGGGGCAACCGCCATACCACTCTCTTTATTATAAGCGTAACGCCCGTTCAACAAAGCATAACCGACCTGCGCGTACCAACCGTCGCCATTATAATTCTCCACTGCCGCCCGACGATTCACGTGAGCCAACAAGTATTCGCTCTGCACGTACCATTTATCAAGCACCATGACAACCTCCGCACCGAACCGCCATTCATTGATAGCATCCGTCACGTCGGCACGCAAAAACTTCTCCGGAATCAAATTGGAAGGAGCCCCGGCAGAATACACCACCTTACTCTCCTCCGCATCCCCCAACGCGCTAAACCGGGAAGAAAACCCGATATGCATCACGTCTTCGCCATTCAGATAAGGACGATACAGCACCCGCCCCGACAAAGCATATCCCTCGTCACCTTTCTCCGTGTTATCCACATCTTTATCGCTAAATACCCCGGCAGAAATATTCAAGAGGTCGACATTGTACGTGTAACTCGCTCCCAACTTACGACGGTCGCCGAAAGCGATTCCGGTCACTGCCGCCCCGTTGAACTTCATATCCGAACTCCCGATGCGATACTCCAACGAGTAAGGTTCAAAAAAATGTCCCACCCGGAACAGATTCTTCCCGTCACGGTATTCTATAAAAATATCTTTCATGGATACTTTGCTCTTGGCAAATCCCACTTCAATCTTCCCCGTCCAACGCTCAAGGAAACGCACCACCGTCCCCAGCCTCAAATCATACACCTCCGCAGCATTTCCCAACGAGGTCTTATCACTAAAAAACACTCCCCCGTCAAACAACGCCCGACCAATCAAACGTGCCTCAAAATCCCCTTTCTCAGACTTCAACGCCAACTGCGCGAAAACTCCCGTGTAACAAGCCACCAAAAGTAAAAGCAAAAACACTTTCCTCATCATCAAGGTTTTAATTGATTAATAATTCATTTCAGAACAGAATATCTCTCGCAAAAATACAAAAAAATCAACGATTCACTATCTTTGTTACTTCAAACACAATAACGTGTCCGGCATACAAAAAGTTGCATTACATCTTGTAACATCTTGAGTAAAAAGCTCTACGGGCGAAAACAATAAAAAAACGACTCTATGGAAAAAGAAATCATAACCCGCACGATAAAAGCCTTGGAAAGCAACCATTTCGAGGTTTATTACGCCGAAAACCGGGAAGAAGCAAAAGAAATTTTCTTCAAGGAGATTTTCGAGAAAATAAAACCCGCCACCGTGTCGTGGGGAGATTCCATGACCATGAAAGCCACTGGCGTTTTGGACGAGATCGCCAATAATCCCGAATGCATCCTCATCCGCACCTTTCAAGAAGGATATAGCCGGGCACAAAAAACTTACTGGCGTCGCCAAGCCCTCCACGCCGACCTGTTCCTCACGGGCACGAACGCCCTCACGCAACAAGGACAACTTGTCAATATCGACATGGTAGGCAACCGGGTAGCGGGACTCACTTTCGGCCCCGAGTACGTCGCTCTTTTTATCGGTACCGACAAAATTGTCGAGAACATCGAGCAAGCCATGGAACGCATCCGCACCGTGGCAGCACCATTGAATGCCATCCGTCACACGAACCTGCATACTCCTTGCCAGAAAACCAAAACCTGCATGAATTGCCAGAGTGCCGACCGGATATGCAACACGTGGACCATTACAGAGAAATCATTCCCGCGGAAACGGGTAAAAATCATTCTTATCAACGAATCGTTAGGCTTATAATCATGAGAGAATTTGAATTTGAAATAGAAATGAAAGTACGGGACTACGAATGCGACCTGCAAGGCGTGGTAAATAATTCCAACTACCAGCACTACATGGAACATGCCCGTCATGAATTTTTGGAAACCACCGGAACCAGCTTTTCCGCCCTGCACGACCAAGGCATCGACGTCATGGTCGCCCGTATAGACATCTCCTACAAACACCCGCTTCGGGGCAGTGACCGTTTTGTCGTGAAAGTCGCCTACGAAAGGGAAGGAGTCAAACTGGTATTCTTTGAAGACATCTACAAGCTCCCGGAACAAACGCTGTGCGCGAGAGGACGAATTGAAGCCATTTGCCTTCAAAACGGCAAACTCACCCGCGGCGAACTTTTCGACACGATATTTATCGACAAAGTAAAAAAGAAACAAGAATAAAAAAACGAGTATCCACGTTCAAAAATGGATACTCGTTTCCAAAATTTCTAAAAACTACTTTCTACCACGGTGACGCATAAAGAATGAACGGAAGTTCAAACTCTTGGCATCAGAATTATCCTCGAACACTGAAGACCGTCCTAAAGAATCATCTTCATCATAGGTGATATAAGAATAATTATGCGGTATTCCATCGACACGCTCCGTTGCAATGGTCCCATCTGAATTGAAAGAGTATGTCATATTACTGTCATCCGTCCCCTCGTTTTCGTATCCATCCGAATCTTTCTCGTACCACTCCTCCGTGTATGAAACCGGGAAATAAGACGATGCCTTTCCCAGCATACCGACATACGCGAAAATATATGCATCCTCCATGTCCAGAACGTCTGCTAATCCCACAGTGTATTGCCCCAGTTCATTTTTCTGGTCGCCATACTCAATCGTGTAAGTGAAACCGGCTTCCGACTTCTCACCATCCTCCGTATCCGTCTCCTTGGTCACGACCTTAACCAAGTTTCCGTTTTTCCACGTGTAGGTTGCGTTATAAGTCCCCTTATAAGAATAACTTTCCCCGTCTTCCTTAGCACTCTCGCTAGAAGATTCCAAATAAGACGTTAGCTGACCATCTCCGTCATAAGAAAAAGAAATCTCTCCACTTCCTTTATAACTACCATCTTCATCTTTATAATCCCACGATGCTTTAATACTTTTGATATATCCCTTACCGGTAAACGACACTTTAGCCTCCTCGTCATCAGAGATTAAAATTCCCTTGTCATAATCAATCTCTCCCAACACATAAGAACCGCTTTTAACTTGAATACAGCGACCGTTGTCATCATACACGAAAGAGTAATTCCCGACTTTGGAAGGTAATTTCCCGGCGTATGTCATCGTCGGCCCTTGCGGAGTTTTGTCATCATCATCATCACTACAAGCTGCAAATAAGCACATTACCATGGCTATTATTGCCCATAACAAATTTTTCATCTTTCTTTTCGTTTAAGAATTATAAAATAATCAGTTCGCAAAATTAAGCAAGCTCACAAAAAAAATCAAGTCCTCAAATTCGTTTTTTAATATATCAATTCATATTTTTAAATTATCGGACAATTCTCATATTTCTGCCACTTTATGCTCCAAATAGTATATTCATACCCTATTCCTAAAGTTCTACTACCTCTACACGGTCACAGGTAGCTTATCTCCCGCTTACATCACCGTTACCGATAGGTGATGCAAGTAAGATATAATCGTCCGGTAAGTTTCATGAGATATTATTACGGTAGGATAACCTTGGGATATTCGGAAGAATCTGATATAACTGATACCTCCACTCGACAAATATTCAACACATTACATCGCTTCTTACACATAAAAGTTCACTCTTTTCTCAATTCCTCTGTTCCTAAAAAATTATCTTTATCTATTTTTCTTGGAAAAAATATTTCGAATCTTTTGCAGTATTCAAAAAATGCACTACATTTGCATCCGCAATCAAGCAACACGGGCGCTTAGCTCAGCTGGTTCAGAGCATCTGGTTTACACCCAGAGGGTCGGGGGTTCGAATCCCTCAGCGCCCACAAAGAGGTTCATAATGAACCTCTTTTTTATTTCCCCCATTTTGGAACAACTGGAAAATCTGTTTTTCTCACATACAGATTTTCCTATTGAACCCCTAAAATTATCGGGATTTACACAACTTTCGATACACTCTTTAAAATTCACCCTCCGGTATCCCTCGCCAATCTGTTTACAAAAAACGACAAAATGTTTGCAATTTGTGCATCTTCATCAAAAAGAGAGGGTACTGCCGCTCGGGTATCTCGTTTTTTGTTGTTCGGTAAAGTAATTTTGTGCTAAATTAAAAAATGAAGAAACATGGCAAGTATAAATTTAGTATACCGAACCTCGACAAAAGAGGGATATCATCCGGGAAGCCTAGCTCTGCGCCTAATTCACGACAGGCAAGTCAAAACGATAACATTGAAAGGATGTCGACTTTACCCGGATGAATGGGACAAAGCATCACAAACCGTTGTATTCCCGAAAGACAATCCCGGACGAGTGACATATCTAGAAAAAGTAGAAACAAGGATAAATAACGAAACCAACCTCATCTACGGTTTCATTCTGGCTCTCGAGGATAAGGGGCGTTACACTCTTGATGACCTGCTGAAAATATACTACCGGAAAAATAGAAAATATACATTGCTCGGGTATGTTAAAAGCTTGGTCAAGGTCATGGAAAACCGCGGGCAGAAACGAACAGCACGGGCTTACCTCACCGTTACCCGCGGACTGATTCGTTTCAGTGGAGATGAAAACATGTCACTCGACAAGATCAATTCCCGCTTAATCAAGGATTTTGAAACTCACCTTAGAGAAAAAGAGAGACTACCCAATACTATCTCGTATTACACGCGGAACCTTCGGGCAATATTTAATAAAGCCGTGGCCGATAAATTGATCGTTTCACGGAAAAACGAGCATCCTTTCGCCATGGTTTTTACCGGCGTGGTAAAAACCATGAAACGAACGCTCTCGCTTGATGAAACCCGGAAGCTGCTTGATTTGGATCTTGATGGACTAGCAAAAAAGAAGGGGATGGGTAGTAGCCAGCAAGCTTACTTGAAACGGTTGTCCACGAGCCTTCGTTATTTCAGTTTCTGTCTCCACGCGAGGGGCATGTGCTTCGTGGACATGGTATACTTGAAAAAAACGAACATCGAGAGCGGTTTTATTCGCTACACCCGTAAGAAAACCGGGCAACAAATTGAAGTCCGCATCACACCTTGGATGCAAACTATTATCGACAGCTTTAAAGAAGAAACTGTCGGTTCTCCTTACGTCTTCCCGGTTATTCGAGACACGAGAAAATCAGCTTTCTTGCAATATGAAAGCGCCACGAGGGCACAAAACAACAGGCTGAAAAAACTGGCTGCACTGGCCGGGATTCACAAAAAAATCAGTACCCACTGGGCACGCCATACATGGGCTAACGTGGGGAAATCGATACATTTGCCAACTACCGTCATCGGGGAAGGACTGGGGCACACATCAGAAAACACCACGCTTATCTATCTGGCAGGACTGAACAATTCCGTGCTTGACGAGGCAAATGACCTTATCGCACTGGCGATAAACAGTCACCGGATCAATGCGCCCTCGATGACGCGGGTATAGCGGAAAACAAGGCTCATCACATGTTAAAAACTATCGTCCCTGCCGGGAATACCGACGGGCGGGAAGAGTGTTGCTAAAAAAAAATTACCGGAAAGAACCGGATGAGAAATATTCATATTCAAGCGATTCCGAATATTAAATTAACCGAGTAGGATAAAAAAAACAAAAAAAATACCTACATTTGTCTCATGAAAAGTATTGACATGCCACTTCTGACACTTTGCAAGTGTCAGAAGAATTGAAGCAAAGTATATCATAATCCGACTGCAAATATAAACTTAAAATTTCATTTAATAGTTATCAAAAAATACATATTTGTTTACAATTATTGCCCATCAGTATGATTTGTCGCCCTTATACCCGTCGGGGTATTGCCAATTTCCGTTTTGCAGAACCTCGTTAACTGTGACACGTTGTTGAACCCGTTTTCAAAAGCGATCTGTTTCACGAGTTTCCTCGTCGACAGCAATTGCTGCCGGACAATATTGGCTCGTTCCTCTTTCACCCACTTGTAAGGGGTCTGCCCGAACACGGACTTGAATCTCGACATGAACTGCCGGGGCGTCAAGTGCATTGCCAACGCCATTTCTTCCACGCTCCGGCACCCGTGACAGTGTAACCGAACCTGTTCTGAAAAAATCGTGTCCTTACTAAGCACGAGATAGAAAAAATCGTGTATCTCCTCTCGCGAGTAATATACCCTAAGCAGCAGGAAAAACTCCTTGATTTTCAAATCAAAATACCCCCGACACTTGATCCCGTCCGACAGGCTGTCCCGAACCCTGTCCAGTAAATGCGACACGCGGGCGTTTATCTCCAAAACGCTATAATCGCGCGTCGCCCGTTTACGATTACCCTTGACTTTCCTCTCGGTCGCGTATAGTTTTTCCAGCGAGAAATTATCACACAAACGAGCCGGGACAAGCACCCGGAATATTATCACTTCCGCGGGTTGTAACGCCCGGAACGAGTAGCGTCTACCCGCGGGCAGAAACAACATTTGTCCTTTCATTCCCTCGAAAGGAAGGTTACCGGAAACGAACCGCACCCGTCCTTCCATGAAAAAGACGATTTCGTTACTCGATACACGCCAGTCTCCTTCATCCTCTTTCGCGATTCTCACCAGTTCTATGACCGGTTTTCCAGCCTTGTCCGGCTTGTCAAAGTAACGGCACCGCTCGTGTTCATGTCTATTCACTATCTCCATAATCATTTAATAAACAGGTGTTTTACTAATGTTTCATTTTTTCAGGTACTGGAACGCGGTGATGACTTGTTGTAAATCCTCATCTCCTCGTGCCCGGTAAAAGATTTTACCCGCCTGTTTACCGGGAAGACACCGTGTCCTGTTTTACCAAAAATGGACTTCCGCCGTTTTCGTTAAATATAAAAACGTGTAACCAATTTAAAACAAGCAATAACCTCCAGTCCCATATCGCCGTCTGACATTTGCAAAGTGTCAGAAGAATCGAAGTCAAGAGAATGGTAAAATAAAATACATAACAAGTATGAAGATTATTTCAGGTAACTATCAGGCTAATTTGAATCTCTTGGGAAAACGTAGCCGAAGTCTTGGAACAACAAGTGATATCTTACAATATAAAGATAGGATAAAACATTTATTATAAATGGATTAATTGGGGCATAAAATCAATTTACACGGAGCGAATGAATAAAAAAACATCCATCTTTTTATCAGTATATTATGCTTGTTTGCTTCATGCATAGGCGAACGCTTGAACCCGGAAGAGACGGATGAAGCGACGGCATATCTACTCGTACGGGGAGGTGATTCGCGAGACACAGATCCGTTGGACAACGAAATAAAGACTCTTCGAATACTTGCTTTCCGTGTAAACGGACAATGCGCGAGTAATGTATTATATAATACGACTTTGGATGAACCAATTCAACATCCCATAAATGACGGTATATATAATTTCGTGTTTTTAGCTAACGAACCGACATTAAAGGATGTTCAGAATGCATTGAAGCAGGTACACACTTATACCGATTTGGACAACATCACGTATCCGGAATCGGTTTTTCGTTCGGATGTTCCGATTCCGATGTTTCAAGAAATAAAAAATATTGAAATCCTCGCCGAGCGGGGTAAGGCGAAGGTCGACGAACATCTTGAACAAAACTCATTATCACTTAAACTCAAGAGGCTTGCTTCACGGGTGGATATCGTGTTGGAAGCAGAGGAAGACATGACAAATTATTTTACCGGAATTACTTTTTCCGGTATTCCGGACGGAATCAAATTGATGTCGGACGATAACGGGACTATCAATAGAACTAAAACCCGTAAATATACATTGGACGATAACTCAGATGCGATAACCGAAGAACAAAAAGAGCGTGGAATCGCGTGGGTAAAGAAAATCACCCGCCTTATCCTTCCTTTCAACAATTTTACCCCGGTAGACGACGCTACCAAGGCTTTTGAATTGACGATAGACATGAATGGCCGCAATAGCCTTTCCTGTAAACTGAAGAGCGAAACAGAAAGCGTGAATGGTGATACGAAGAACAACTACACGCTACCTTTAAATTCACGCCTCTCGCTTACAGGTGTGATTAAGGTTATCAATGAATCGGATATCGCACACGAGGAGGAAGAGCGGATCTCGCGGAACGGGGATAACGATTCGGATACCGTGAGAAATGCATACGTCTCAACCCAAGAAGGAAAAACTCAAAAAATAAAGTTTCATATAACGCGGGCCGCGATAAGACACGAATAGATTGGATATAGATTAATGATAAATGAAGAATAATGAAGAAAGTACAACTGATACTTATTGTTTTGCTAACCTGTTGCGTGCTACCGAAGGTGCAAGCCCAGAAAATCGGTATAAAAAGTAACTTGCTGTATGATGCGACCACAACGTTTAATCTTGGGTTGGAGTATGGTTTTGCCCGGAAATGGACATTGGATATTCCGGTGAACTATAACCCGTGGAAATTCAGTGACGGTACACGTTTGCGGCATTGGGGCATTCAACCGGAGATTCGTTACTGGTTCTGCGAACGCTTCCGGCGCACGTTTGTCGGGCTACACGGGCATTACGCGGACTTTAATGCAGGAGGTTTCCCCGATTGGTCTTTTATCAGCAAGAATATGCGACAGAACCGTTACGAGGGGCATCTTTACGGGGCCGGAGTTTCAGTGGGACACGCGTGGATTCTAAAAAAACGCTGGGGACTCGAGGCTACCGTCGGGTTGGGATACGCTCGTGTCGTTTACGACAAATATCCTTGCGCGGAATGTGGTTCAATGATTAAGTCAGGTAACAAAAACTATTGGGGCCCCACGAAAGTTGGCATTTCATTAATCTACTTAATAAAATAAAGCATGAGAATGATTACACGATATATAACCTTCGCGGCAGTAGTTTTCCTGTCTGGAACTTTAACTACCGTTGCCCAGTCAAAACCCTCCTATAACGGGACGATAAAAGTTGCCCCGGTACGAGTGTTACAGTCCGGAGAAACGCTACACGTGGAAATGGAGTTTATCCTCAACCATGTTAAAGTTCGGTCGGCGGGAGCCGTGGATTTGATCCCGCGACTGGTGTCGTCCACCGATACGCTGGAACTACCGCGTGTTTCTCTCAAAGGACGTAACGAGTATTCGAATTACGAGCGTGTACGATCTCTGATGAGTAAAGCCGAACAGGCCGCTTATCTCGTTCCTTACCGGGTAGAAAAAAGTGTTAAGGTTGAAAACCGTACAATTCAATACAGATACACGTTACCTTACGAGTCATGGATGGCCGGAGCCCGTCTGGTGGTTCAACGCGATGAATGCGGGTGTGGCGAGATCGCCTTGATGGATATAGTGGACGTGGATACGGTAACTTTGGAAGTGATACCCGTACCTTATCAAGTGACTCCCTATATGGCGTACGTCCAACCGGTTCCGGAACCGGTCAAGCACCGCGAAAAACAGGCAGAAACGTTCCTCGATTTTGTGGTGAATCAAATCGTGATTCGTCCGGATTACATGAACAATCCCAAGGAACTGGCAAAGATTCATGCCTTGATCGATGAACTACGTGTTGATACGAATATCACGATCAACCGCTTGGATATCATCGGCTACGCTTCACCGGAGGGATCTCTCGCCAATAATAAACGTTTATCCGAGGGACGGGCATTGGCATTAAAAAATTATCTGGCAAGTCGTTACACGTTCCCGACTTCCCTTTACCATATTGTTTTCGGTGGTGAAAACTGGGATGGGTTAAGAAAAGCGTTAGCGGGCCTGCACGTGGAATACAAGAGTGAAGTAGAAACCGTTATCAATTTCTATGACGGGCAGGAAAGAAAGAACCGTTTGAAGAGTTTGCACGGCGGAGAACCTTATCGTTATTTGCTCCGGAATATTTACCCTTCTTTGCGTGTGGCGATTTGTAAAGTGGAATATCATGTCAAGAATTTCAATGCTGAAGAGGCCCGGGAAGTGATCAAGGTACGCCCGCAGAACTTGAGTCTGAATGAAATGTATCTGGTGGCGAACACCTACCCGAACGGGTCTCAAGAATTTATAGATGTGTTCGAGACGGCCGTGCGATTATTCCCGGAGGACGATATAGCCCGCCTGAACGCGGCAGCCGCTGCCCTTTCTCGCGGAGACACGATAACAGCGGGGCGTCACATGGAACAGGTGAAACAAAAAGAATTGCCGGAGTACGCTAACGCGGCGGGAGTACTGGCGCTTCTCAAAGGGGATTATGTTACAGCCGCACAATACCTTCAGACAGCCATGAATGCCGGACTTGAAGTCGCTGGTAAGAATATGAAAGAACTTGAAAAGAAAAGAATGAATGCTATTGAAATAAATTCAAGAGTGAATCACAAACAAACCAATCAGTAATAATTAAATTTTGTAACGATGAAGAAAATGTATTTTTGGGCAGCAGCACTAATATTGTTGTTTGCCGCGTGTAGTAAAGATCAGGTTAACGTGGATGATGACGATGGCATCGTGACGAGTCTGACCGGTGATGCTTGGGTGTCTGTAAGCATCGCGAGCAAATCGCAGGGAAGAGCGTTGCATGACCCGAATCAGCAAACGGGTACCAAGGCTGAAACCAACGTGGAAGAAGTCCGGGCGATATTCTTTGATGAAGATGAAAAAGTGACAGAGGATAAAATACTGTCTACCGAAGAAGCCGGAAAACCCGGACAAACGCAAGGCAATTCCGGAAAAGCATTTAAAGTCCCCGCGAAATCCAAAAGAATTTTAATCATTGCCAATCCGGCTAACAATTTGCCTGCAAAAGGGAGTTTTACAGATTTCGCAACCTTTAACGAGGCTCTTAACGAACTTAATGTCAACAATGTATCTACCACAGATAAGTTTATGATGACGAATGCCAAAGGTGGTTTGGAGCCTTCATACGAGTATGGAAGTGATAAAGACTTAGTCCTTTACAATTCGGCTGAAAAAGCCCAAGCACGACCTTTATCGATTCGTGTAGACCGGGTTGTGTCAAAAGTAAGGGTACGCTTGGAAGCAGAAATGATACCGACCCGTGCTCATGACCCCAACACGACTTCACCTAATGTTAGTGATTATGCTGAAATCTATCAGCCGGAATGGGTTTTGAACGTGACGAATAAATGGTATTTCCCCGTGTCACAACGAACCCCAACATGGGCTGAAGATAATAATAACTTATACGAATCTCCTTACGATCAATACGAACTCGGTTCTTACAGGAAAGATCCCAATTATGATACACAGGTCGATCCGACCGTAAATAAGTCCGACTATGATAAACAGTATCATTATTATTATAACGCAGCCGAGGTGGCTAATACTATTCCTTGGAAATCGGCAAACGTAGGGAACGAGGAGTGCGAATATTGTTTGGAAAACACCCAGACGAAAACACATAACATGTGGGCTTACACGACACAAGTATTATTTAAAGTTGTTTTCTCTCCGCATGGTATGGAATTACCCAACGGTGAAGGTTTGTATACAGAAACGGACGATGAAGGAGGAGGTTATATTGTTGACGATGGTGCTTTAAGACGTGGAGAAGATTGGATCATGTACGACGGAGGTTTCTATACATGGGGGTTATTGATGCTGTATATCGAGAAAGAGATGGAAAGTAAATATCTCGATGAAAATGCAGATATGATTAATACGCCTATCGCCAACGCGTTGAACGCTTATTTGAAAGCCATCGGGTTGACCGAAGTAGATATCCCTGCCAGCGATGGAAACGAGTGGACTCAAATTAATCAAGTTGTTGACGCTTTCAAAGCTCATAAAGATGCTGTAAAGACTCACGGTGCAGCCCGTCACGGGAGTATAACTTACTATAAAGGCGGTGTGAGTTATTACCCGATCATGATCAAACATGATGACACGGAAGACGCGGATAATGAACTCGGAGAATTCGGCGTCGTTCGTAACTCTGTTTATGATATAAGAATAACCAAAGTAAATAACCCGGGCTACCCGACGATACCAGACCCGAATCCCGGTATCCCGGACGAAAGTGAAGCAGTAAACTTGTCTGTCAAGATTGATATTAATCCTTGGACTTGGTATAGCCAATCGTTAGAATTATAATTAAATCTGATGACCTGTCATTCGTGGGGAGCGCTCCCCACGAATTTACTCCTTTTGAAATAGAGAAAATATATTAAAAAAGAAAGATATGAAGCTCGGAAGTCATATAAACTTATTTATTCTCGGAATCCTGATGATTAGTTCCGGGATATTCGTGTCCTGCGATGCCTTTAATGAAAGCTTACCGGAATGTCGTTTGTTCGTCAAGTTCAAGTATGACTACAATATGCAATCTGTTTGCTCTTTCCACAAGCAAGTAGATAAAGTGGAGCTTTATGTTTTTGACAAAGATGGTAAATTCCTTTTCCAACAAGCAGAAGAAGGGGAACCATTGACAACGGGGAACTACCTGATGAACGTGGAACTACCTGTCGGAGAATACAAACTGATGGCTTGGGCCGGTGTTCACGATTCATACGACCTTCCCGAGTTAGCTCCGGGAGCGTTAATCTCGACATTGGAGTTAAAATTAAAACGGGAAGCTTCTCTCGTGATAGACAAAGAATTGGAACCGCTTTGGTATGGGGAAATCATGGATGTTCATTTCACGGGAGAAACAAACCAAGTGGAAACAATTAACTTGATAAAAAACACGAATAAAATATCGTTTATCTTCCAGTTCCTCTCGAACGACGATCCGTTGAACTTGAACGACTACGAGTACGAAATCATAGAATCGAACGGGTATATGAATCATCTGAATCAATTGAAGGAGGACGACGTGCTTAGCTATCATCCTTATTACAAGGAGCAAATGAGCACTTCTGCCGTGAGATTGGGATTGAATACCATGCGATTGATGAAAGAACGGCAAAACCGCCTTGTCGTGACAGAGAAAGCGACTGGCGAGAAGGTGTTTAATGTCAGTCTTTCCGATTATTTCGCCAAGACACAGGAGCCCGGAAGCACATGGGATACACAAGAATACTTTGACCGCCAAGACGCGTGGCATATCGTTTTCTACCTCAACGCTTCATGGGTAGCAGTAAAAATCAACATCAATGGCTGGACTTGGTATTCTCAAGAAGAAATTGATGAACTCTAAGGGTATACTTCCGCCAAAAAAACCAAAAGGCAAGGAATATCTCCCTCCTACTTTTCAAGATACTCCATCAATCTTAAACCCGCGTATATTCCAAGAGTTCAATTTAGATTTACACACCTTCGAAGACACAATCTTCCGTTTTTAATGATTACTTTTGCATCATGTATCAGCTTGTACAACAATAAAAACATATAATGGCTCAGCATGACGGCAAGAATACATAAAAATCGGACAAATGACAAAGAACGCTATCGAATCGAAATCAAAAATGTGGAACCCGTGGCATGGCTGTCATAAACTGAGCGCGGGATGCAAGCATTGCTATGTTTACCGGGGCGACTCGAAACGAGGTATAGACAGCAGCATCGTCACCAAAACCAAGAGCTTTGACTTACCCACCTTGAAAAAACGAAACGGAGAGTATAAAATTCCCCCGGGGACACTGGTTTACACGTGTTTCACGTCCGATTTCTTTCTCGAAGATGCCGACGAATGGCGTGCAGAAGCATGGGAAATGATACGCTCCCGGAATGATTTAAGCTTTATGATTATAACCAAACGCATCGACCGTTTGCAAGCATCCCTGCCCGATGACTGGGGCGACGGATACGATCATGTAACCATCTGTTGCACTGTCGAAAATCAGGACAGGGCGGATTACCGTTTACCAATCTACAAAACCGCCCCGATAAAACACAAAATCATTATCTGCGAACCACTCTTGGAACGAATCGACCTGACACCATACAATATCGGCTCATGGATCGAGCAGGTTGTAGCGGGTGGGGAATCCGGCAACGAAGCCCGTTCCTGCGATTTCGATTGGATAATGGCACTACACGATATATGCGCGGAGCAAAATGTTTCGTTCTGGTTCAAACAAACCGGAGCCAAATTCTTGAAAGACGGAAAATTATACTCCATCAACTACCGCCAACAACATTCCCAAGCCCGAAAAGCGGGAATAAACTTCAGTGCGGAATAGGGACACGAGCCAGTGCGGGAACTAACTTCAGAAAAACAAAAAAAGACAACGTGATAAATAAGGATGTTTTTGGAACACACGTGTTTATATTTTTCATACATTTGTTCAGCAGGATGCGATATAGAATATCATCTGTTATTCGGGAGGGGGTGAACACATTCATAAACAATTAAATTCTTGAATTATGAAACGACTGATGTTTATATACTTGATTCAAGTTCTGGTAGCGGGATACACTTTCGCGCAAGAGAAAACATTACCCCGCAAGGATTCTCTCGAATCCGACATCAAAGCAACACGCATGAACCCCGTGAATAAAGACACGCTTCGGAATGAACAATTGAATATCATGACATTCGACAAAAAGCCTTTCCAAAAATCAAAGGAAACACACAAATTTGATTTTGCCACGTCCTACATCATGGGCAAGGAGATGCCTATTAACCTTAATAAAAATCTATCCCTTGCCAAATTTAACCTCATTGAAAAACCGAATGTCAATTTCAAGGTAAAACCGGTACAACAACAAATCTATTTTTTCGCCATATACGATTGTGTTCCTATACCCGCCTACCTGATGAACACGACAAAAGAACTACAACCTCATAGAGATCTGTTCGCCCATGAACTTCGAACTATCGGGTATCAACCATGGAGCTATGATCAAGATTCCCCCGCAATACTTTTTTTCTTTCTCAGAAAAAACAAACACGTCAAAGGATGGGGATGGCATCATTCAGATCCTCTTGATAATCAATACAGAAACAACATACCTACAAATCAAACGAAACCCGGACACCGCCCGTAACGATAAATACCGACGGGCGAAAGGATTAGCAGAAGGAGAAACGAGAGAGCTTCACGAATTAACTTATCAACATTAGCCACTTAAAGAAAGGGACTGTCTAACAAGTTTTAGACAGTTCTTTTTTTTTGTAAAAATAAGGCTTTC